>JBDNCR010000271.1:0-3582 GCA_046719555.1 Verrucomicrobiia bacterium
CGCATTGCCCCCACCGCCACCGTTCGTCGCAACATCAAAGGCTTCACCGTCGATATCCTCATCTCCGACCCCGACCCCCGCCTCCGGCCCGGCATGACCGCCGAAGTCCGCATCCCCATCGAAAAAGCCGAAGGCGTCCTCGCCGTCCCCCTGGCCGCCGTCTTCAACGACCCCCAGGAAGGCCGGGTCACCTTCGTCCGCCCCAACGGCCCCTCGGCACCCCCCGAAAAACGTCCCGTCCAAATCGGCATTGCCAACCTCGACTTTGTCCAAATCAAAGACGGCCTCCGCGAAGACGAAACCGTCCTCCTCATCCGCCCCAAAAGCGGCCCCCGCGGCGGCTGACCTCCGCGCCATGGCCCTCCTCGAACTCCGCAACGTCACCCGCACCTACCGCCTCGGCCAGGAAATTGTCCGCGCCCTCGACGGCATCTCCACCGACATCCTCCAAGGCGACTACCTCGCCATCGTTGGCCCGTCCGGCTCCGGCAAATCCACCCTCATGCACCTCCTCGGCTGCCTCGACATCCCCACCTCCGGCTCCATCACCCTCGACGGCATCGACGTCTCCACCGCCTCCGCCGATAAACTCTCCCGCATCCGCAACCAAAAAATCGGCTTCGTTTTCCAATCCTTCAACCTTCTGCCCAAAATGACCGTCCAAGAAAACGTCGAACTCCCCCTGATCTACGCCGGCAAACCTTCCCGGGAACGTCGACAACGGGCTCTCCAGGCCCTCCACGCCGTCGGCCTCGCCAACCGCCTCCGCCACCGCCCCTCCGAACTCTCCGGCGGACAATGCCAGCGCGTTGCCATCGCCCGTGCCCTCGTCAATGATCCAAAGATCATTCTCGCCGACGAACCCACCGGTGCCCTCGACTCGGCCACCGGCGAAGCCATCCTCGCCCTCTTCCGCGAACTCAACTCCCGCGGCAACACCATCATCCTCGTCACCCACGACCAGAAAGTAGCTGATCAAGCGGAGCGCCGACTTCACATCCTCGACGGAAAAATCGAGAAGGACCTCCGCCGCACATCCTCCCCCCTCCCTCCACCCCTTCCCGCATGAACCTCTGGATCGGCATCAAAGAAGGCTTTCGCGAAATCGCCGCCCACAAATTCCGCTCCCTCCTCACTATCTCCGGCATCGTCCTCGGCGTCGCCTCCCTCCTCGCCATGTTCGCCCTCACCGAAGGCATGGCCCGCCAATTCCGCCAATCCCTCATCTCCCACGGTGGCGTCGAGCGCTTCTCCATCCGACCCACTGAAGTCCCTCCCGAACAGGAAGACTTCAAAGACATCAGTCCGGGAATCACCCGCGCCGACGTCATCGCCATCCGCCGCTACGCCCCCCTCATCCAAAAAGTCTCCGGAGAAGTCCGCATTCCCGGAAACGCCACCCTCACCTATGGCACCCGCTCCTTCGACACCAACTTTGTCCGCGGCGTCGACCCCGACCAACTCCACCTCGACAACATGCAACTCCGCTCTGGCCGTTTCCTCTCCGACCTCGACATCGATCACGCCCACCGCGTCGCCGTCCTTGGCCCCAGCCCCACCCGCTCCCTCTTTCCCGACGGAGAAAATCCCCTCGGCCAAACCATCTTCATCAACGGCATCGACTTCACCGTCATCGGCACCACCTCCTCCTCCGCCGACCACTGGCGCGCCAACCGCGTCTTCATCCCCATCACCACCGCCCAATTCCACTTCAAACCTTCCCAAAACGGCGAACCGCCCGACCTCCGCCTCGACGGCATCACCGTCGAAGTCCGTGACCTCCGCTCCTTCGACACCGCCATCGAACAACTCCGTAACATCCTCCAGCAAACCCATCGCGGCATCATCGACTTCGGCTTCAACACCCGCGAAGACTGGTTCGACGCCATCGAACGCGGCGTCCGCGGCGCCCGCATCTCCGGCGGCCTCATTGCCGCCGTCAGCCTCTTGGCCGGCGGCGTCGGTATCACCAACATCATGCTCGCCAGCATCAAAGAACGGACCCGCGAACTCGGCGTCCGCCGCGCCCTTGGCGCGCGCCCCCGTGACCTCTTCCTCCAAATCACCATCGAATCCTCCCTCCTCGCCACCCTCGGTGCCCTCCTCGGCCTCGCCACCGGCCTCGGCCTGATCTATCTGCTCACCTTCATCTCTCCGGCCGAATCCCCACCGATTCTCCTCCCCCACGCCGCCCTGATCAGCTTCAGCGCCGGCTCCCTCGTCGGCTTCTGCGCCGGACTCATCCCCGCCTGGAGAGCCTCCCGCCTCCATCCCATCGAAGCCCTCCGCTACGAATAGCCTCGCACCGTGAACCTCCTCTTCATCCTCCAGGAAAGCATCCGCGACATCCTCAGCCACAAATTCCGCTCCTGCCTCACCATCCTCGGCATCGTCTTCGGCGTCGCCTCCCTCGCCACCATGTTTGCCATCACCGCCGGCATGGCCCACGGCCTCCGCGAACGCCTTGTGCAAACCGGCGACTTCGAAAAACTCATCGTCCGCGGCGCCGCCCCACCCGCCCACCAGCGGGACATCGCCGACATCAGCCCGGGCCTCACCTACCTCGACGCCGTCGCCCTGCGCGACGCCTCCCCACTCATCCGCTGGGTCTCCCCCGTCGTTGACCACAGCGCTTGGATCAACTTCCAAGGCCGCGGCCTCCAATCTCGCGTGGCTGGCTCCGAACCGGAATTCCTCCTCATGGACGTCCACCACCTCCTCGCCGGACGCGGCATCCACCCCATCGACCTCGAACAACGCCACCGCGTCGCCGTCCTGGGCAGCCGCATCTGGAAATACCTCTTCACCTCACCCCAAGAAGCCCTCGGCCAATCCATCACCATCAACGGAGAATCCTTCACCGTCATCGGCTGCCTCCCGGTCTACCGTACCACCGCCCAAGAACGGGCCGATGCCTCCGGAATCCTCCGGGCCCAAGACGAACGCCGGGCCCAACGTGGCGGTCGGCTCAGCCCCCGCTGGGATCCTTTCCCCTGGAAAAACCACGTCGTGCTCATCCCCCTCACCACCATGCAAGCCACCTTCAAATCAACCCGCATGGAAACCGGAGTCGACCTCGGACCAGACCCCTACCTCAACGACCTTCAAATCGGCATCGCCGACGTCTCCCAAATGACCACCGTTGCCGAACACGTCCGCAACACCCTCCTCATCACCCACCGCGGCATCGAAGACTTCGAAATCCACACCAAACTCGACGAAATCCAACAAATCGAAACCGACGTCTGGCGCACCCGCTTCTCCGGCACCCTCGTCGCCGCCATCGGCCTCATCGTTGGCGGCATCGGCATCACCAACATCATGCTCGCCAGCATCGTCGACCGCATCCGCGAAATCGGCATCCGCCAAGCCATCGGCGCCCGACCCCGCGACGTCTTTCTCCAAGTCCTCGCCGAAGCCATCCTCCTCGCCCTTCTCGGCGGACTCCTCGGCCTCGCCGCCTCCCTCGGCCTCATCACCTTCTTGGACCGAGTCGCTGACATCGCCACCGCCCCCGTCATCGAACCCGGTGGCCTGCTCGCCGCCTTCCTCTTCGCCATCCTCACCGGCACCCTCGCCGGT
>JBDNCR010000272.1:0-3572 GCA_046719555.1 Verrucomicrobiia bacterium
CTCGGGCACCATCCGCTTCGACGGTCTCGACCTGCCCACCCTCGACCCCGCCTCCTTCCTCCCCATCCGCAAACGGATCCAAATGATCTTTCAGGACCCCTTCAACTCGCTCAACCCCCGAATGCGAGTCGAGGACATTATCGCTGAGCCCCTCGGCATCCACTTCCCCCACATGAAGCCCGCGACTCGCCGCAAGCGAGTCACCGAACTCCTCCACCTCGTCGGCCTCAACTCCGGACACCTGGACCGCTATCCCCACCAGTTCTCCGGAGGCCAACGGCAACGGATCGGAATCGCCCGTGCCTTGGCCGTCGAACCCGAATTCCTCATCTGCGACGAGCCGGTCAGCGCCCTCGATGTCTCCGTCCAAGCCCAAATCGTCAACCTCCTCCAAGATCTCCAGGACCAACTCTCCCTCACCTACCTCTTCATCTCGCACGACCTCGCCGTCGTCGAACACCTCTGCTCCTCCGTCCTGGTCATGTCCGGAGGTAAACTCGTCGAGTCCGGCCCCGCCTCCGAAATCCTCAACGCCCCACAACACCCTTACACCCGCAAACTCCTCGCCGCCGTTCCCACCTTCTAAAGCAAGCCTCCCGCAAATTTTCGCTCGCTCCCCGCCTTCACCCCTCTAAAACGAGCGGACCATGGCCATTGACGTTAAAGTCCCCTCCGTCGGCGAATCCATCACCTCCGGCATCCTTGGTGCCTGGCGAAAAAAACAAGGGGAGTTCGTCCACACGGGCGACGTTCTTTTTGAAGTCGAAACCGACAAAGTAACCTCGGAAGTCTACGCCGAAGCCGACGGCGTCCTCCACCAAATCGCCGCCGAAGGTGCCGAAGTTAAAGTCGGCGAAATCGTCGCCCGAATCGAAGAAGGCTCCAAAGCCCCAGCCCCAGCCCCAGCCTCCCCCCCTCCCGCCCCCGCCTCCGACGGAAAAAGTGCCCCGCAGCCCGAAACCAAGCCAGCCCCCACGACCTCGCCCGCAACCGCCACCGAATCCCTCTCCCCGGCCGTTCGCCGCCTCGTCGCCGAAACCGGAGTCGACCCCTCGGCCATCTCCGGCACCGGAAAAGGCGGCCGCCTCACCAAAGGTGACGTGCTCGCTCACCTCCAATCGGCGCCCAGCGAAAAGCCGGACGATACCCCATCCTCACCGCGCCCTTCCCCCTCCCCCGACACGCCGCGCACCACCCGTCGCAAGCTCACCCCGCTCCGTCGCAAAATCGCCGAGCGCCTCGTCAGTGCCCAGCATCAGGCCGCCATGTTGACCACCTTCAACGAAATCGACATGACCAACACCATCGCCCTCCGGGCCCGATTCCAGGAACGGTTCCAGTCCAAACACGGACTCAAACTCGGCTTCATGTCCATCTTCCTCAAAGCCTGCGTCCACGCCCTCAAGCAAGTCCCCGCCATCAACGCACGGCTCGAAGACGACTCCATCATCGAAAACCACTTCTACGACATCGGCGTCGCCGTCTCCACCGACCGCGGCCTCCTCGTCCCCGTCCTCCGCGGCGTCGATCAACTCTCCCTGGCCGGTATCGAGCACGGAATCGCTGCCTTCGCCAAAAAAGCGCGCGACGGGAAAATCACCATCCCCGACCTCGAAGGCGGCGTCTTCACCGTAACCAACGGAGGCGTCTTCGGCTCCCTCCTCTCCACCCCCATCCTCAACCCGCCCCAAAGCGCCATCCTCGGCATGCACACCATCCAGGAACGCCCCGTCGCCATTCAGGGCCGCGTGGAAATTCGACCCATGATGTACGTCGCCCTCTCCTACGACCACCGAATTGTCGACGGAAAAGAAGCCGTCACCTTCCTCGTTTCCATCAAAGAATTCGTCGAACAGCCGGCCCTCGCCTTGCTCGATCTCAACTCCTAAGCAACCAACCCGGTCCATCCAACCCGGTTGCGCCCTCCCTGCCCCCTCCTCGGCTCCTGTCCACCCAGGCAACCAAACGCCCCACAACGCAGCCTGACTTAAAAGTCGTTTTCTCATCGATAAGTCGGCTCCACCTCTCGCGCCCAACGACCGGTCGTGGCATCTTCTCCCCATGCCCGCCCCCGTCGCCCTCGTCACCGGATCCTCCCGCGGCCTCGGTCGCGGCATCGCCCAGGCCCTCGCCGCCGAAGGATGGTCCGTCGCCATTCACTTCGCCTCCAATCAAAACGCCGCCCAAGAAACCGCCGACCTCTGCCGCTCCCTCGCCCCCTCCCCCAACCAAATCTTCCCCCTCCTCCAAGGCGACCTCGCCGATCCTCAACAACGCGCCACCCTCCTCCCCCGCCTCCTGGAAGCCTGTGGCACCCTCCACGCCTTAATCAACAACGCCGGAATTGCTCCCCAGGTCCGAGCTGACCTCACCGAGGCCACCGAAGAATCCTTCGACCAACTGATCCTCACCAACCTCAAGGGCCCCTACTTCCTCACCCAAGCGGTCGCCAAATGGATGCTGGCCCACCCCCCAGACCCAAGCGCTCCTGGCCGCTCCATCATCTTCGTCACCTCCATTTCCGCCAACACTGCCTCGATCAATCGCGGAGACTACTGCATGTCCAAAGCCGCCTTGGCCATGGCCGCCCAGCTCTGGGCCGCCCGGCTCGCCCCGCACGGCATCCAAGTTTACGAAGTCCGCCCCGGCGTCATGAAAACCGACATGACCGCGGCCGTCACTGAAAAATATGATGCCCTCATCGCCGGAGGCCTCGTCCCCCAACAACGCTGGGGCACCGCCGAAGATGTTGGACGCGCCATCCGTTCCCTCCTCCGCGGCGATTGGCCCTTCTCCACCGGAGCTGTCTTTCACGTCGATGGAGCCCTCACCCTCCGCCGCCTCTAACCTCATCGCCCCACCCCTCAACCCCGCGCCCCATGATCCCTGACCCGCAACTCACCCCAGAAACCCTTCAAACCGCTGCCCTCCGCGTCTTTGAGGTCGCCCGCCCCAAAACCGCCTCCCTTCACTCCCGCTGGAACGTCGCGGACGGCGCCCCCGTCTTCACCGTGCGCGGTCGCTACACCGCCCGCGGCTGGACCGAGTGGACCCAGGGCTTCCAATTCGGCTCTTCCATCCTCCTGTTCGATGCCCTCCACGATCAAGACGCCCTCGAACGGGGCCGACGCGCCACCGTCGACCACATGGCTCCCCACGTCAGTCATATCGGGGTTCACGATCACGGCTTCAACAACGTCTCCACTTATGGCAACCTCCTCCGCCTCGCCGAAGAAGGGCGCATCGAAGCCTCCGCCTGGGAAAAAGACTTCTACAAACTCGCCCTCAAACTCTCCGGAGCCATCCAAGCCTCTCGCTGGACCGAACTTCCCGGCAACCTCGGCTACATCTACTCCTTCAACGGTCCTCACTCCCTCTTCTCCGACACCGTTCGCTCCCTGCGCGCTCTCGCCATCGGTCACCTCCTCGGACACCGTCTCATGGGGGAACGTGACCGGCGCATCTCCCTCCTTGAACGCCTCATCCAACATGCCGACACCACGGCCCGCTACAACGTCTACTTCGGCGAGGGGCGCGACTCCTATGACCTCCCCGGTCGGGTCGTCCATGAA
>JBDNCR010000273.1:0-3556 GCA_046719555.1 Verrucomicrobiia bacterium
GCAGCACGATTTGGCATCCTGCTTGATAATCGGGGCCGGGAGCCAAGTTGGCGCTGATCACAAGGAGATCGCCGGGCTGGGCCCAGGCCGCGATCTTATTCAAGATGCTGCGAGGTTCGAGATTCGGAACCATGCCGAGGAGAGAGAAGATTTGCCGCTCTTCCGCGGGTCCGTCGGCACGCCAGAAGGGTTCGAGGGATTCCATTTGGTTGAGGTCGGCGACCAAAGGGCGGATGGTGCGTTGGGGGGCGCGGTCTTGGGCCCGTTGGGTGGAGATGAGCGCAAGGGTAGGGCTGGCATCGCACGGGACGTAACGGACTGGGGCACCGGTTGAATCGAGGATGTCGAGGAAGCGGGTGTCTTTGGTGCCGCCTCCGCTGCCGAGCCCGATGAGTTGAACGGCACCGTGGTCGAGGGTGTTGGTGGCCTGGGAAAAGAGGTTGTCGTAGGTGGCCAGGCAGGAGGGGTCGATGCGGGAGGGCGAGAATGCGCGGTGAACGGCAAGCCAGCGATGGGCCTGGATGGGAGTGAGGTAGTGGAATTTGGCAGGTAGGCTTCGGGTGATCCAGGCTTGGCGGAGAAGTTCGGCGGAGGCGTCGGGGAATTCGGAGGGGTGGAAGAAGACGGGCTGAACCACGGGGGGAGAAGATGGCGTAAAAGGGGCAGGGAAGCAACGATGGTGGGGGAGAAGGAAAAGGGAGTTGCGGAGGCGGAGGGAGGTGGGCTAACATTCAAAACGTTTTGAACGAAATAGAATCCAGCGTTTGGCGAGATTTCGTTGATCTCGGGGGCCGCGCCGCGCTCCGCCTGGGCCTGGCCCGGTCCCTGGGTCAGGTCTACGCTGCCTTGTATTTGAGTCCGGAACCGTTGGGGTTGGAAGATTTGATGCGGGACTTGGGAATCTCGAAGGGTAATGCGAGCATGAGTTTGCGGCGGTTGGCGGAGCTGGGAGCGGTGGAACGGGTGTGGATCAGTGGCGAGCGTCGCGATTTCTGGCAGGCGCGGGATGATTTCCGGCGGGTGCTGCATCATGTGTTGGCCGCTATTCTGAAGCCGAGGCTAAGTTCGACCGGCCATCAACTGGACACCATGCAGATGACGTTGAGAAAAGGGGAGGGATCCGGCAGTCCGAGGTTGGTGTTCATGCAGAAACGGATTGCGAAGTTGCAGGGGCTCAGAAAGAAGCTGGAGGCGGTGTTGCCGGTCGTGGAGAGGGTTTTGTGAGGGTTCTGAGGATGGAGACCGTGATGGAACGTCGGCCGGGGTTGGGGGTGGCGCCATGGTGGCTGATTCACAGCCGACCACGGCAGGAGAAACGGGTGGCTGCCTGGTTGGAGCGGGAAGGATTTGATGTGGATCTACCGCTCCGACCTCGGGTGAAGGTCTATCCGGGGAAGCGGGTGACGTTTCATCATCCGGTGTTTCCGGGCTATGTGTTCGGTGCGTTCCCGGCGCAGGCAAAGAACACGGTGTATGGGTCGGGACATGTTGCGGCCATTTTGGAGGTGGCAGATCAGGGCCGATTGAAACGGGAGCTGGCGGCGTTGCACCAAGCGCTGGAGGCGGGCTGTGAGCTGGAGGAGGTCGGTTTTTTGAGGGTGGGCCAGAGGGTTCGGATTACGGCGGGACGTCTTCGGGGTTTGGAGGGGATTTTGGTGCGGCGCGCGGGTCGGAGTCGGCTGGTTTTGTCGGTGGAGATGGTGCAGCGGTCGGTGGCGTTGGAGCTGGACCCGGAATGGGTTGAGCCTAGCGTTTAGGCTGTTGTAACTCATTAAAAAAGAGACGGTTAAGAAAATTATGGGTCCGAAGGGACCGGCACGGAGTGTGCCCCGGTGAAATTCGTGAGGTTAAGCGGAAAGGCGCTCGAAGTGAGGAGGCTGGTGGGGAGACCGACGCGATTCGGGCGAGGGTGGGCGGGTGTTTTTGGTCGCAGAGCGTGGGTGAAGATGGCTAAGTTGTGCCGTTTTGTTTCAGCTTATGGGAATGAGAATTCATCCGGGATCGCCGATGTATCAAGATACGCGGCTTTATTCGTTGGTCATGCGGATGATTTACGGACCGGGTTTCGAGGCGCGGTATCGGGATGTGGCGGCCCACATCCCCGATGGAGTGCATGTGGTGGAGGTTGCCCCAGGAGATGCGAGGTTATACCGGGACCATTTGCGGGGGCGGGTGGCGAGTTATCTGGGTTTGGAGATTTCGCCGGCGTTTTTGAATAAGGCGGCCAAGCGAGGGATTCCGTTTCAGCGGTGTGATATTCGGCATGATCCGGTTCCGGAAGCCGATGTGATTGTGATGCAGGCGGCGTTGTATCAGTTTATTCCGCGACATCTGGAGATTTTGCGGAAGATGATCGATGCGGCTCGGATGCGGGTGATTGTGGCGGAGCCGATCCGGCATGATGTGGCCGATAAGCACAAAGCGGTGGAAAAGCTAGCCGGCTGGTTGACCACGCCTCCGGCACCGACTGGGTATCACGGTCGGCGGTTTGACCATGGGGAGATGGAGGAAATGTTCGGGCAGGTGCCGGAGTTTGAGGAGATGAAGGTGGCGGCCAAGGGGAGGGAACGGTTGGCGGTGTTTCGGGGCGCGGCGGGAAGGAAGGAGAGCAAGGTTTGATCGAGGGAAGCGGGATGGCGCGAAGTGGCGGCGGGTGGTTGTGAGGAGTCGGTTGGTTCAAGGTAGGAGAGAAGGTTTGCGTTGAGCACGGAGATTCGGATACGGCCTCGCCGCAACTGGTTCCGTTTGGATGCGCGGGAGGTGTGGGAATATCGGGACTTGCTCTGGCTTTTGGTGCGGCGCGATTTTGTGGCCAAGTATCGTCAGACCATTCTGGGACCGGCTTGGTTTGTCATTCAACCGGTGGCGATGACGGTGATCTTTACGGTGGTGTTTGGGCAGGTGGCACGGATTCCGACGGATGGGTTACCGCCATTTTTGTTCTACCTCTGTGGGATGTTGGCCTGGTCGTATTTTGCCTCGACGATGGGAACGATATCGAACACGTTTACGGCGAACGCGCATTTGTTTGGGAAGGTCTATTTTCCGCGGCTGGTGGTGCCATTGTCGGTGGCAATTTCCAATGGGTTTGCGTGGATCATTCAGGCGATGACGTTTGCGGGTTTCTGGGTGTATTTTCGTTATTTTACCGAGGTTGGAACCCACCTGGCCGGTCCGGGCTTGGGGTTGGGGCTGGTGGTGCTGCTGTTGGTGTTGAGTGGAATGTTAGCGGTTGGGGTTGGGTTATGGTTTTCGTCGGCGACGGCAAAGTATAAGGATTTGGGGCACGGATTAGGATTGATCACGCAACTGTGGTTGTATGCCACGCCGATTATTTATCCGTTGTCGCAGGTGCCTGAGCGATGGCGGTGGCTGGCCGAATTGAATCCGATGGCCACGATAGCGGAGGGCTATCGGTGGGTTTTGTTGGGGCAGGGGACACTTTCGGAATTTGGCGTGGCGTGGGGGTTGGGAGGTGCGGCGACAGTGTTGGTGACGGGCATCATGATATTTAACCGGGTGGAACGGACGTTCATCGATACCGTATGAGCTTGCA
>JBDNCR010000274.1:0-3551 GCA_046719555.1 Verrucomicrobiia bacterium
GCTTCTTCCTCCAAGACTACGACCGCAACCGGGACGGCCACCTCGACCCTACCGAACTTGCCCGCGCCGAACGGAACCTGCACCGGGAATGGCGTCGTCACGGATTTTTTTCCCTCTGGCAGGGCCGCGACCGACCCTTCCGCATCTACCGCGCCGACTCCTTCCACCTCACCTTCGACCCCAACTCCGGACTCAAAGTTCAGGCTCGCCTCCAACCCCCTGAACCCTTCCGCGAAACCTTCACCGTGGCCCTCTTCGACCCCGACTACTTCCACAACCTCGAGCCCGGTGCCGACCCCGTTCTCATCGAAGGCCAACCCCAAGTTGATGTCCTCTGGCATCCCCGAATCAACCGCCAGATCACCTTCTACTACGGCCAACTCCACCCCCTGGAACTCGCCTTTCAGCTCGTGCCCACCGATCACTCCCCCCGCCTCCGTGGTCCCGACTTCGGCCCGGACCCCACCACTCCGCCCGACCTCACCCTGCCCACCTGGGAAGACGACCCTTCCTCCACCCCAGGCGAATCCCCCGCCATGGCACCCGAACCTCCAACCGAACCACCACCCACCGGCGTCGTCTTCGCCCAAGCCAGCTCACCCGGCGGCTGGGCCGGATGGCTCCGCTGGCTCAACTTTCAACAACAAGCCGTCCGCGAATGGATGGCCGACCTCCGCCTCCAAGCCCAAGAAACCAACCAAACCAGCCCCTACCTCTGGATGATGCTTGCCAGCTTCCTCTACGGCATCATCCACGCCGCCGGACCCGGACACGGGAAAGCGGCCCTCGCCGCCTACTTCGCCGGGGGCCAAGTCGCCCGTTGGCAAGCTTGCGCCGTCGCCGCCGGCACCGCCTTCCTCCACGCCGGCTCCGGCATGGCCCTGGTTTGGATCGTGCACGGACTGCTCGATGAAGCCGTTCAAGGCGTCCTGCCCGACGCCACCCGATGGACCCAGACCCTCAGCGCCTCCCTGATCCTCCTCCTCGGACTCTTCCTCGCCTGGCAAGCCTGGCGACGGTGGACCCGGCCGACTCCTTCCTCCTCGACCCCTCCTCCCCGCCGACGCTCTTGGCTCATCATGCTGGCCGTCGGCCTGGTCCCCTGTCCCGCCACCGTGCTCGTTTTCCTCTTCTGCCTTAGCTTCAACGCCCCCGGTCTCGGCATCGCCCTGGTCCTCGCCCTGGCCGGCGGCATGGCCACCTGCCTTATCGCCGTCGCCCTGGTCGCCTCCCTCCTCGGCCAAAGCGCCACCGCTCTGGCCCGCCCCCGAACCGGTGCCCTCCGAGCCGCCGCCGGGATCGACCTGGTCGCGGCCACCCTCCTCGCCCTCATCGGAACCCTCCTCTTGGCCGCCGCCCTTGCTGCCCTAAGCCCAGGCTGGGCCTGAACCCACCCTCAACGTCGCCGCCCCCTCACCCCCACCTTGAACCGCCCTCCCAACCTCCCTTGCCTCCCCCGCTCCGCCGCGGCCAACAGCTCCTCCACCAAAGGATTGGGATAAGTTCGCGTCGGGGTGATGGCATAAAAGACCTCCTTCAACTCCGGCACCCGGAACACCTCCACCAACGTCTTCATCTTAAGCTCATCCGCCACCACCACCCGCGGCACCAGAGCCAGCGCCTCGCTCTCTCGGGCCACCAGCCGAAGCATCGCCATGTCCTCCACCTCCGCCACCACCACCGGACGCACCCCCGCCCGCTCCAACATCGCATCAAACGCCCCACGCAGATTGTTCTCCGCCGTGGGCAACACCATCCGCCGCCCATCCAAATCCTCCGGAAAACGGAACCGGCCCCGCCACCGTCCATGACCCACCAGACACGCCTCCTGCTCGTCCAGCAACCGACTGAACCACGGACTCTCCGCATCTCGCGGCACCGCCTCGTTGGCCAAAACCAGATCCAAGGCGTGCGTCCGTAGCTGGCCCAACAACTCCCTCAAACTCCCGCTCCGCACCACCACCTCCGTCCCCGGCCGATTCAAAACCGGAGACAAAAAACCGACCTGAAAGTTCCGCGACAGCGTCGCCACCGCACCCACCCGCACCACCGCCGCTCGCGACGGCCGGTGCCTCAGCCGATCGGCCAAATCCTCACCCACCTGGAAAATTGTCTCCGCATGGCGCAACGCGATCCGACCCGCCTCCGTCAGCACCAGCTTCTTCTGCGTCCGCTCAAACAAAGCCACCCCCAACTCGCCCTCCAACGCCTTGACCTGCACGCTGACCGCTGAAGCCGCCACATGCAATCGCTCCGCCGCCCGCTTCAATCCCCCGGCCCGACACACTTCCCGAAAATAGCGGAGATGATGATAGTTCATGGCTATCGTTCTATTTAACCGAACGATCTTTAGCAATTCATCTATTTGATGAATCCACCACCTTCCGGCACGATCCCCCCCGAACTCAACCAAGGACTCTCTTATGAAATCTTACCCTGTCACCCTCATCCCCGGCGACGGCATCGGCCCCGAGGTCGTTGACGCCACTCGCCGCATCCTCGACGCCACCGGCGTCGCCTTCGATTGGGAAGTCGCTCACGCCGGCGCTTCCATGTTCAAAGCCGGTGTCCCTTCCGGCGTCCCCAGGGAAACCATCGACTCCATCGCCCGAACCCGCCTCGTCCTCAAAGGCCCCCTGGAAACCCCGGTCGGCTTCGGCGAAAAATCGGCCAACGTCACCCTCCGCAAACTCTTCGAAACCTACGGCAACATCCGCCCCGTCAAAGAATTCCCGGGCGTCTCCACCCCCTTCTCCGGACGCGGCCTCGATTTTGTCGTCGTGCGCGAAAACGTCGAAGATCTCTACGCCGGAATTGAACACATGCAGACCCCCGGCGTTGCCCAATGCCTCAAACTCATCTCCCGCAAAGGCTGCGAAAAAATCGTCCGCCTCGGCTTCGAACTCGCCCGGGCCGAAGGCCGCAAGTCGGTCCACTGCGCCACCAAAGCCAACATCATGAAGATGACCGAAGGCTTCATGAAACGAACCTTCGAAGAGATCGCCAAGGACTACCCCGACCTTCGCGCGGAACACATCATCATCGACAACTGCGCCCATCAACTGGCCAAAAAACCGGAGCAGTTCGAAATCATCATCACCACCAACATGAACGGCGACATCATCAGTGACCTCGGCTCCGGCCTGATCGGTGGCCTCGGCTTTGCCCCCTCCGCCAATATCGGCGAAGGAATCGCCATCTTCGAAGCCGTCCACGGCTCCGCCCCGAAATATGCCGGCAAAGACGTCGCCAATCCCACCGCCGTCCTCCTCTCCGGCGTGCTCATGCTCCGTCACCTCGGGGAAATGGAGGCCGCCCTCAAAGTCGAAAACGCCGTCCTCTTCACCCTCGAAGAAGGCAAGACCGTCCCGCGCGACGTCCCCGGAGTCCAGAACCCCGCCGGCACCCGCGCCTACGCCGATGCGGTCATCGCCAACTTCGGCAAAAAACCGAGCCGCCTGGAAGCCCGTGTCTCCACCCCACTCAAAATGCCCGCCTTCTCCAAATCTCCCGTGCGCATCCGGCCCAAAACCCGCCGCACCCTCGGCTGC
>JBDNCR010000275.1:0-3521 GCA_046719555.1 Verrucomicrobiia bacterium
TCTCTCCTTTAAGAAGCAGAACCCGCGCCAGTGCAACCCCTTCTTTCATTCGTGACATGTTGCTTAGATTGCATCAATTCATGATTTTTTGATATTTTACACGCATCAATCCTAACCTTATCCTCCTCGCCCATGGGACAAACTCTTTTCCAAAAAGTCTGGAATGCGCACACCGTTCGCACCCTCCCCAACGGCCAGACCCAACTCCTCATCGGGACCCACCTCATCCACGAAGTCACCAGTCCCCAGGCCTTCGCCATGCTGCGCGAAATGGGGCTCCGGGTAAAGTTCCCCCACCGCACCTTCGCCACCGTGGATCACATCGTCCCCACCGACCAATTCGACGAACCCTTTGCCGATCCCCTCGCCGACGCGATGATCAAAGAACTGCGTAAAAACTGTGCCGAGTTCAACGTGACCTTTTTCGACCGACACTCCGGCAAACAAGGCATTGTCCACATCGTCGGCCCGGAACAAGGCATCACCCAACCTGGCACCACCATCGCCTGCGGGGATAGCCACACCTCCACCCATGGAGCTTTCGGAGCCATCGCCTTCGGCATTGGAACCAGCCAAGTCCGGGACGTCCTCGCCACCCAGACCATGGCGCTGAGCCCCCTCAAGGTTCGTCGCATCAACGTCACCGGTTCCCTTCCCCCGGGCGTTTATGCCAAAGACGTCATCCTGCATATCATCCGTAAACTCGGGGTCAACGGCGGCACCGGTTTCGCCTATGAATACGGCGGCGACGTCTTCGACCGTTTCTCCCAGGAAGAGCGGATGACTGTCTGCAATATGTCGATCGAGGGCGGCGCTCGGGTCGGCTACGTCAACCCGGACCAGACCACCTTCGACTATCTCAAAGGCCGTCCTTACTGCCCCTCAGGAGCCGCCTGGGATCAGGCCGTCGAGCGGTGGAAATCGTTCGCCTCCGACCCCGATGCGGCCTACGACGACATCGTCCACTTCCGCGCCGACGAAATCGCTCCGACCGTCACCTGGGGGATCAACCCTGGCCAAGCCATCTTCGTTCACGAAACCATCCCCGACGTTCACTCGGCACCGGACGCTGAAAAAGCGGGGATTGCTGAAGCCCTGGAGCACATGAAGTGGACGCCGGGCCAGCCCATCGTCGGCACGCCCATCCAGGTCGCGTTTCTCGGCAGTTGCACCAACGCCCGCTTGAGCGACTTCATGGAAGTGGCCAAATTCATCAAAGGGCGTAAAGTGGCCCCCGGCGTTCGCGCCATTGCCGTGCCCGGTTCCCAGGGCGTGCAAAAGCTCTGTGAAGAGATGGGCCTCAGCCAAATCTTCCGCGACGCCGGCTTTGAATGGCGGGACGCAGGCTGTTCCATGTGCCTGGCGATGAATCCAGATAAGCTCCAGGGGGACCAACTCTGTGCCAGCTCCAGCAACCGCAACTTCAAAGGACGCCAGGGTAGCCCCACCGGCCGAACCCTCCTCATGAGCCCGGTCATGGTCGCGGCCGCCGCCATCACCGGGCGCGTCTCGGACGCCCGGGAAGTCTTTTCCAACTAAACTCGCCTGAACCTGACCCCTTACCGCCTATGCCCCTCCCGCCCATCCTCTCCGTGACCGGCCGTGCCGTCCATGTGCCTGGCGATGACATCGACACCGACCGGATCATCCCGGCCCGGTTCATGAAATGCGTCACCTTCGACGGCCTTGGACAATACATGTTTTATGACGTCCGCTATGATGAAGCGGGCCAACCCAAACCCCATCCCCTCAACGATCCCCGGTTTGCCGGAGCCTCAATTCTCGTCTCCGGAAACAACTTCGGATGCGGCAGCTCCCGTGAACACGCCCCCCAATCCATCTATCGAGCCGGTTTCCGCGGCATCATCGCTGGCGGCTTTGCGGAAATCTTCTTCGGCAACTCAATTACCCTTGGCATGCCCTGCGTCACCGCCTCCCCATCCGACCTGGCGCAAATCGCCCAGGCGATCGAAGCGGACCCCAATCTCCCCGTCACCATCGACGTTGCGGAACGAAGAATTCTTTTCGGAGAACACTCCTGCCCATGTGGCCTGCGCGATTCAGCCCGCACCAGCCTTCTCGAAGGGCGTTGGGACGCCATTGGCGACCTCCTCGATGGTCTGCCCGACGTCGATCGCTTGGCCGCCTCCCTACCCTACCTGGCGCCCTCTCCCGCCTCGTAATCTCGCTATTTTCCTTCCAAGAGCGACCGGATCGACTTGAAATCCCCCTCACTAAAGGTGATCCGGGTCGTCTGAAACTGCTCAACCTCAAACTCCTTAAACGCCCAGACCGGTTCCCCGTCCCGGTTCCCTCGCAGCATCAACCGGTATGATCCCGGAGGCAGGTTGGGATCTTTATCCAGCCGACGCACATCGATCTTCCACCCGTTATCAATCGGCCAACGGGCGTGAATATACTCCGCCGGCGCCTTCTCCAAATCAGAGACAAACGGCCCATCCAGACCCCGCATCTCCTCGACCAGATCGGCCCGAGTCTTTTCATGACGCGCCACCTCGTCTTGAAACTCTTTCATCTCCTCGGCCAAGGCTGAAATCTCCACCTGACGAGCATCAATCCGTTCCTGAACAGCCTCAAGCTTTGGTGCCCCTTCCGCCCGCAACACCAACGCCCGTTCTCGAATCGCATCCTGACGCTTGGCAAACGCCTCCTCATACTGCTTCCAGCCCTTCAACTGCTCCTCAGCCCATTGCCGCTCGGCCGTGGGGTCGATCCCCTCGGGTGCATTGTATAACGCCAAGCGGAACGCATTGACCATCACCTCGGGCGCCTCCAAATCATCGTCCCGTTCCAACTTCAATCCCAACTTCTCCGCCCGCGCCGCAATCGAACGGTTCACCTCGTTCTGACGCGCCTCAAATTCCCGATCCAGCCTCGGCCCCTCAACCTCCCACAATTGACGCAGAGCCGCCTGTTGCTCCGCAACAATCTTCGGCATCTCAGCCTGGTCCTGCTCCAAAGCCTCGCGCAACAGACGCATCCGCGCCTCGCGCCCGGCCAAATCGGCCCGCGCCGCCGACAGATTCCGCTCCGCCTCCTGGATCGACTCCAAAAACGGTTGCCTTCGCCGGTCCAGATCGCCCCGGACGAAGTCAATCCGGTCAGAAAAATCATACACAATCCAGGCTTCAGGCTCCAACTGAACCGATCCTGGCGTAATGGCCACCTGCACCCGCGTCTCCCTCAAACTCAAGAACACAAAAACGCACCCCAACACCACCAAAATCGCTGCCAGCACCGCGCCGATCTCAAGACCATACCGAAACGGCTTGCGCGCCCCCTTTTCCGCGGTTGGTCCGGGCCCCGGTTCGACTGGGGCACTCTCCAGCTTGACCTTGGCCTTGGCCCTTTGGCTTCGTTTCTCCACCCGTTCTAACTTCTCAATCCGAATCTTCCCATCGGGGCCCCGCGTCAAAATGCTCGACCCTTTGACCCCCGATTCATTCCCCTGAGCCGATCCACTCGTCTTGGCCTTGTCCACCTGGCCCCCGGCCTCGCCT
>JBDNCR010000276.1:0-3515 GCA_046719555.1 Verrucomicrobiia bacterium
GGAACGGGGGTGCGCCGGGCGTTGCCGCATGCGTTGATTATGGTTCATGTGGTGGAGGAGCGAGGGGAGGATCCACATTCCTATGAGCGGGTGTCGCGCCTTCGGTTTGAGTCGTTTTTGAAGCGGTTCACTCGGTTGCCGGAAAGTTTTTATCCGATGGTGGAGGAGAGGGAGTATTATTTCGACGCCAAGGAGGCTCTTGCTGCCGGGTTGGTCGATGAGGTGGTGCCGGTGCAGGGGAAGCGTTAAGCGGAGGGGTATGGGGCCAAGGCGGGTGGTTCTTGGGGTGGGGGTGGCCGGTTATCCGGAGGGGGGGATTGGGAATAGTTGGATTTATCTGAATTGGGCCTTGGCTTTTCGTCAGTTGGGCTGGGAGGTGTGGCTGGTGGAGGAGGTGCCTGGGGATCGGTTGCAGGGTCCGGGCGGGCCGATGGGGTTGGAGCAGAGTGCTCAGGCGGCTCACTGGCGGCGGATGTTGGATCGGTTTGGGTTGAAGGGGACGTTGATGGCCGAGGGGTCGAGTTGGCCGGAGGATGGGTCGCGGGAGTTTGTGGCGAAGGCGGATTGGTTGGTGAACCTTTCCGGGCACTTTAAACGTTGGGAGCAGATTCGGTCGGTGCCGCGCCGGGTGTATGTCGATTTGGATCCAGGGTTCACACAGGCCTGGGCCCAGGGTTATGGGGTGGACATGAACTTGGAGGGGCATACGGATTTTGCCACGGTCGCCCTGGGTTGGAATGATCCGGAGAGTCGGGTTCCGCGCGATGGTCGGGAATGGCTTCCGGTGGCTCCGCCGGTGGCTCTGGATTGGTGGCGGTATTGCCCCCCGGCTTCGGGACGGGCGTGTTGGACGACGGTGACGCATTGGTATGGTTATCCTCAGATTGAGTGGGAGGGGATGGTGTTGGATAATAAATCGTCAGAGTTTCTGAAGGTGGCCGGGTTGCCTGAGCGGTGCGCGGTTCGGTTGCGGCTGGCGACCGATCTGCAGCCGGGCTGGGATGATTATCATCGGATGCAGGAGCGTGGGTGGGATCTGGTGCCGGTGCGGGAGGTGTGCCGGGATTTGGAATCGTACGGGGGGTTCATTGAGGCGAGTGCGGGGGAGTTTTCGGTGGCCAAGGGTGGTTATGTGGTGATGAATAGCGGTTGGTTCAGTGACCGGACGGTTTGTTATTTGGCCAGTGGTCGCCCGGCGGTGGTGCAGGAGACGGGCTGGAGTCGGCATCTGCCAACGGGAGCGGGTTTGGCGGCGTTTCAGGATGAGGGGGAGGCGGTGAGGGCGTTGGCGCAGCAGGCGTCGGATCGGGATCGGTCGGCGGAGGGGGCGCGACGGTTGGCCGAGGAGTTTTTCGACGGGCGGAAGGTGGTGGCCAAGCTGATTAAGTCGGTGGGGTGAGGGACGGGGTATTTTGGGGTGGGCGGGGGAGGCGGAGGTGTTAAGGTGCCGGGAGAATGGAGGGGAATGATGAAACGGGATGAGTTGATTCTGGCGTTGGATGTGCCGTCGGACCGGGAGGCGTTGGGGTGGGTGGACCGTTTGGCGGGGCAGGTGGGGTATTTTAAGGTGGGCCTTCAGTTGTTCACGGCCTATGGGCCGGAGTTGGTGCGGGAGGTTCGGGCGCGAGGGGGACGGGTGTTTCTGGATCTGAAATTGCACGATATTCCGAACACGGTGGCCAAAGCGGTGGAGGCGGCCGGTCCGTTGGGAGTTTCTTTTTTGACTCTGCATGCTTCGGGAGGGCGGGCGATGTTGCGGGAGGCGGCGGAGGCGGCCGCTGGCTATTCGGGGTTGCGGTTGTTGGCGGTGACGGTTTTGACCAGTCTAACGGAAGGGGATTTGGATGAGTTGGGATTTGATCATTCGGCTCTGGGGTTGGCGGCTCATCTGGGGCGGCTGGCTGCGGAGGCGGGCGTGACGGGGTTGGTGTGTTCACCGAGGGAGGTGGAGGTGTTGCGGCGGGAGTTGCCAGAGTCGGTTTTGGTGACGCCGGGGGTGAGACCGCCGGGTGCAGAGGTGGATGATCAGGCGCGGGTGGCGACGCCGGAAGCGGCTTTGGCGGCGGGGGCGAGTCATGTGGTGATGGGGCGGCCCATTTTACGTGCGCCGGATCCGGAGGGGTTGGTGCGGGAGTTGTTGGGGGAGGTCAGGTGAGGGTGAGGGAGGGATGACGAGGACGGGAGTGAGATGGGTTTGGGGGGGCGTGGAGGCTGGGCGGTGAGGAGAGGGAAGGGCCAGGAATGAACCGTCCGCGGGTCTTGTTGCTGAATCAGTTTTTGCCGCCCGACCCGGCACCGACGGCTCGGTTGGCGGCGGATTTGATGGCGGGGATTCCGGAGGTGGAGTGGGTGCCGGTGGGGTCGGGAAGGGATTACCGCCGGGGATGGCGAGGGGGGGTGGTGAGGCGGTTGGGGGAGGAGTGGGGCGATTTGCAGCGGATGCGGGCGAGGGCAGAGCGGGAGGTTGGGGTGTCGGGCATGGTGGTGTTCAGTTCGCCTCCGATGTTGTTGGCGGAGGTGGCCGGGGTGGCCCGTCGGCTTGGGGTGCCGCTTCATCATTGGGTGTTGGATTTGTATCCGGATGTGGCCGTGGCTTTGGGACAGGTTCCGGCGCTGGTGGGGCGATGGTTTGCCGGTCGGATGCGGGCGGGGTTCCAGGCGTGTGCGACGGTGACTGGGGTGGATGAGGCGATGGCGGAGCGGGTGGAGATGGTTTACGGAAAGGCGTGTGGGGTGTGCCGACCGTGGCCGGAGCGAGTGGAGGAGGAGCCTTTTGCCGGTTGGGAGGGGGTGCCGGAAGGGGCTCCGGTTTGGCTTTATTCAGGCAATTTGGGTCGGGCGCATGTGTGGAGTTCGTTGGTTTTGATTCAGGCGGAGCTGGAGCGGCGGGGGGCGCCGTGGTGGTTGGTGGTGCAGGGAGGGGGCTCAGGTTGGGAGGCGTTGCGGCGGGAGGTAGCGCGGCGAGCTTTGAAGCAGGTGGCGACGGTGCCCTATGCAGCGGCGGGACAGGTGGCGGGGGCGATCCGTCGGGCGTTGGTGGGTGTGGCGACGCAACGGGAGGCGTTGCGGGGGATGCTGTGGCCGAGCAAGGTGGGGGCTTTGGCCGAGGAGGCGCGGGCGGTGTTGTGGTTGGGGCCAGCGTTGGAGGGCGGCAGCAATCCGTTGCGGTTTCGGGAAGGGGTCGGGGCGTTTGGGAGTGGTGAGATTGAGCCGGTGGTGAGTGGGCTGGAGAGGATTCGGGCGGAGCCCCCGCCAGGTCAAAGCGGTTTGGCAAATAGGATTGGCTTGCGCGAGGCAGGGCTCGCATATTGGAGGCGAATTTTGCTCCGATGATTCTGGCTCTTGCCGCATTTTGCGTGTTTGCGGTCGCTTCCTTTGCGTTGACGCGGTGGATGGTGCAACGTCCGTTCGGCTGGGGCCTGGATCTTCCCGATGAGGCGCGCAAACACCACCCGAGGCCGGTGCCGCGCACGGGGGGGCTGCCGCTCTGGGTGACGTTTGTGTGGATGGGGCGC
>JBDNCR010000277.1:0-3512 GCA_046719555.1 Verrucomicrobiia bacterium
GTCCCGCAACCTGTCTCGCGTTGGCGACATCACCTCATCCGCCAGAACCGCCAGCGTCGCCCCCGCGTTGCCCTCCGCCAACTCCCGCACCCGCAGCAGGGCCGTATCAAACTCCGGCTTGCCCGCGCGTCTCCCCGCTTGCAGATAATGCTTGGCCCGATCCGGATCGTACAAATCCAAAATGGAAGCTTGGGCAAACGCATCCGATTTCCCCTGATTAACCGGATGCTCTGGATTCCCATCCACCTTCGTTGGCCGACCATCAAATGAGGTCACCAACAACGGCAACGCCCCGCGACGCCGCGGTTGCGCCGAGGTGAAAAACAAATTCTTGCCCGGAATTTGCCACTCCGGCGTCTTCGTATAGGCCACAATATAGGCCTCTGGACGGCGGCACCCCGTCAAACTCAAGCCGCCCAGCGCCATCGACGCCCCCATCAAACGCAAAAAGTTCCGCCGCGAAACCCCATCCCCCCAAAACTCGGCCGCCCCTTGAGGAAACTCCCGTTCAAGCCACCCCTGAAACTCTTCGGTCTTGGCATACTCCTCCAACCCACGCCAATAACGACGCCCCGTCGCCGGACCTTCCGGATGCTCAAAAACCTTCTTCATCGGTGACACCCCGCGCAATTGACCGGCGGCTGAACATTCCATTCCTTCACAAACTGCATTCCCATCTCCCGCTGCGCTTCAGCCGACTCCGCCGACCAATCCAAATTGTACACCTCATCCAAGGGACGAAGATGGTTCTCTGGAGCCCGGTGACACTCCAAACACCAACCCATGCTCTGCGGCTCATGATGCCAAACCACCTCCATCTGATTCACATTCCCGTGGCAGGAATAACAGCTCACCCCGCGATTCACGTGCACCGCATGATTGAAATACACATAGTCCGGAGCCTTGTGGATCCGGATCCAGGGAATCGGTTGACCCGTCCTCCAACTCTCCTTGATCGGCGCAATCTTCGGACTCTGCGCCTGCACATACGTGTGACAATTCATGCACGTCTGCGTCGAAGGCACATTCGAGTGACTCGATAACTCGACCCCCGTATGACAATAACGGCAATCCATCCCCAACTGATTCACATGAATGGCATGGGAAAACGCAACCGGTTGCGTCGGCATATATCCCACCCGCGTATATTTTGGCGTGAAATAATAAGTCACCCCATAAGTCACGCCCGCTCCCACCACCGCCGCCGCAACCAAAAGTTGCAGAGGAAGCCAGAGGGTCCACTTTGGAAAAAAATTCGCCATGACGGGTCAGTTTGCGTCGATTCAGGCTTGCGGCCTATCCGGCCCGTGAGTTCCCGCGCTGACGTTCTCCGCCTGCTCTAGTTCCTCCCGGAATCGGTCGCCGTTTTCCGGCACTTTCCCGACCCTGTCAATCCCGAAGGTTGACAAAGCCGAATCCCGGCCAAGCTGAGCGGAACGTAAAGAACTGGCGCACCCCTGACAAGCTCTCGTTGCGCATTTCTTGTCAGGTATTATCACCCGTTTTCCCCGCATAAGCTCCAGAACTGTTAAGAGCCGGTCTCAGCCCGCCCCGCCCCATTTTTCAAGCCTTGCGCGCCCCCAGCCCCCAGCTACACCCAAGGCGCCATTTTTTTCCAAACCCTCAAAGGCTCCTCACCCATGCACCCCATCCGCAACATCGCCATTGTCGCCCACGTCGACCACGGCAAAACCACCCTCGTCGACCAACTCCTCAAACAAGCCGGCACCTTCCGCTCCAACCAGGTCATCGAAGAGCGCGTCATGGATTCCATGGACCTGGAACGGGAAAAAGGCATCACCATCCGCGCCAAAAACGCCGCCTTCCACTGGAAAGATCACCTCATCAACATCGTCGATACCCCAGGCCACGCCGACTTCGGGGGTGAAGTCGAACGCATCATGAAAATGATCGATGGCGTCCTCCTCGTCGTCGACTCCTTCGACGGACCCCAAGCCCAAACCAAGTTCGTCCTGCGCAAAGCCCTCGAAGCCGGTGCCCGTCCCATCGTCGTCATCAACAAAATCGACCGGCCCAACGCCCGCCCCCACGAAGTCCTCGACATGGTCTTCGAACTCTTCCTCGAACTCAACGCCACCGACGAACAACTCGACTTCCCCGTCATCTACGGCTCCGGCAAAGACGGCTACGCCGTCACCGAATGGAAAGGCGAACTCACCGACACCATCAAAAACGCCGGCATGACCGCCCTCTTCGACGCCATCCTCCAACACATCCCCCCACCCTCCGTCCTGAACCGGCCTGAATTCCTCATGCTCGTCGCCAACCTCGACTACAATGACTACGTCGGCCGCATCGGCTACGGCAAAATCTACGCCGGAACCATCAAAGTCGGCGAGCCCGTCTTCTGCCTCAAAAAAGATGGCTCCCGACTCCGCGGCAAAGTCACCAAACTCTTCAGCTACGACGGCCTCAACCAAATCGAAATCAACCAAGCCTCCGCGGGCACCATCGTCGGCCTCGCCGGCATCGAAGACGTCTTCATCGGCGAAACCCTCACCTCCCAGGAAACCGCCGAACCTCTCCCCTTCGTGGACATCGACCCCCCCACCATCAAGATGCAATTCGTCGTCAACGACTCCCCCCTGGCCGGCAAAGAAGGAAAATTCCTCACCGCCCGCCACATCAAAGAACGCCTCATCCGCGAAACCCGCACCAACGTCAGCCTCAACTTCGCCGAAACCGAAACCGCTGGCGTCTTCGAAGTCAACGCCCGGGGCGAAATGCAAATCGCCATCCTCGTCGAACAAATGCGCCGCGAAGGCTTCGAACTCATGGTCTCCCGCCCCGAAGTCATCCTCCAAAAAGACGCCCAGGGCAACAAACTCGAACCGATCGAAACCCTCTACGTCGAAGTCCCCACCGACGCCCTTGGTGACACCCTGCAAAACCTCGCCACACGCAAAGCCGAAATCACCGACATGAAACACGGCCACAA
The DNA here is from genome assembly GCA_046719555.1 of Verrucomicrobiia bacterium. GTDB lineage: Bacteria > Verrucomicrobiota > Verrucomicrobiia > Methylacidiphilales > CALFVM01 > CALFVM01. The sequence continues at coordinate 2,960 of JBDNCR010000277.1, forward strand.
CACCGTCTCCGTCCAAGCCATCATCCCCACCCGAGGCCTCATCGGCTTCGAAACCGACCTCAAAAACCTCACCCGAGGCATGGGCCTCATGAGCCACCTCTTCAAAGAATACGGCCCCTACCGCGGCGAAGTCTCCGCCCGCAACAACGGCGTCGTCGTTGCCCTCGAAAACGGCGAAACCACCGCCTACGCCCTCGACTCCCTCCAAGAACGCTGCCGCCTTTTCGTCGGTCCGGGCGAGCCCGTCTACGCCGGCATGATCGTCGGCGAAAACGCCCGTCCCGACGACATGGTCGTCAACCCCTGCAAAGCCAAAGCCCTCACCAACATGCGCTCCCAAGGCGACGGCAAAGGCATCCAACTTTCCCCCCCCCTCAAAATGAGCCTCGAACGCGCCCTCGAATACATCGCGGACGACGAATTCGTCGAAGCCACCCCCCAATCCCTCCGCCTGCGCAAACGGATCCTCGACCACAACAAACGCAAACGAGCCGAACAAAAATAACCCCAACCCAAATTCCGTTGCCCCCTCCGAAAAATCATTTACTTTCTC
>JBDNCR010000278.1:0-3502 GCA_046719555.1 Verrucomicrobiia bacterium
AGCGGTGATTTGCGGGGGGGTGCTGGCCGGCTGGCGAAGACTTCGTCCCGGGCAGCGTTGGCTGTGGGTGGGAGGCGGGGTGATGGTGTTGGTGGTGGTGGGGCTGGGGTTGAGGCCGGTGTATGGGGCGGCCCGGACGTGGCGGGCGGAGACGTTGGCGCGGGCGGCGATGGGTTTGGGGAAGGAGGGTCGGATCCCGGAGGCTTTGGCCAGGGCTCATGCGGCCTATCAGTTGGCTCCGGTTCATCCGCCGGTGGCGCGGACGTTGGCGGAGTTGTATGAGGCGGTGCATCCGGGTCGGGCCCGGGATTTGTGGCGGGCGCTTTTGGCGGATGGGAAGGTGCCCGAGTCGGACCGGATTCGGGCGGCGGATTTCTTTCTGCGTTCGGGTTTGTGGGAGGAGGCCCGGGAGGCGTTGATGCCTCTGGGGGCAAGCCCGGTGGTGACGGGGGAGGCGTGTGAGATGCTGGCCCGTTTGGCGATGGCGCAGGGGAACTGGACTGAGGCGGAGCGGTGGGTGGCGCGGGGGATGGCGGCCAACCCAGGAAGGGAGGTGGAGCAGCGGTTGAAGCGTTTGGCGGCGGAGGCGGGATGGGCACAGGGCGGAAGGGTGCGTGAGGAGACGTTGACCGAGGCTCTCCGGGAGGCGGGAGCGGGCGGCGAGGGGTTGGAGGTGGTGAAGTGGTTGGCGACGCGACCCGAGCTGACGCCGGGGCAGGCTTCGGAGATTTTGACGGTTTTGGAACAGGCGGGGGCCGACCGGACGTTGGCCGGGTTCGATGCCCGGTTGCGCCAGGATCCGCGCGAGAGCGGGAAGGTGTTTGCGGAGGTGGTGGAGACGCATCGGGAGGAGGTGGTGGAGAAGGTGGCGGAAGCGGGGCGGTGGCTGAATCAGCGGGGAGGGGCCGGGGCGGTCCCGGAGTTGATTTCGGAGGAGGCGGCGGGCTCACGGCGGGACTTGTTTTTGATTCGGGCGGATGCGTTGGCTTTGCAGGGGCGTTGGGGCGATCTGGAGCGGCTGCTGCAGGATCCGTCGATTCCGTTGGAGCGGGTTTTTGTGCGGGCGTTTCAGTTTCGGGTGGCGTTGGCGCAGGGGCGGGAGAATCAGGCGGAGATTTTTTGGGAGCGTGCGTTGCAGGAGACCAATCGGCAGCCCGATTTGCTTTGGTATCTGGCTTCGTATGCGGAGCGGCTGGGTCGTTTGGATCAGGCAGAGGCGGCCTATCGCCGGTTGGCTCAGGATGCGGGAGCCGCCCGGTTGGCGTATCTGGCGTGGGCGCGTTTGTTGGAGTCGGTCGGGCAGACGGAACGGTTGCGAAGGTTGATGGGGGAGATTGCCGAGCGCTATCCGAATGAGCCGGCGCCGAGGAACGATTTGCTTTATTTGGATTTGTTGACGGGTCAGTCGGCGCGGGAGCGGCTGGAGGAGGCAAGGCGACAGGTGGAGGGATCGCCAGAGGTTGGGGCGTATCGGGTGACGTTGGCGTTGGCGTTGCTTCGGCTGGGGCAGGGGAAGGAGGCGTTGCCGCTGTTTGAGGGGTTTCCGCCGACGGAACAATGGCCTCCGGGATGGCGGGCGGTGTTCGCGGCGGTGTTGGCCGAGGCGGGTGAGATGGAGCGGGCGCATGATCTGGTGGCAGGCATTCCGCGGGATCGGTTGAAGCCGGAGGAACGGGCGCTGTTGCCCAGGTGATCGGAAGCGGGACGGGGTGAAAAGGGTTCCACCGCAGGCAGACGGAAGATAGGTTGGTGAGATGGGGAATCGTCTGTTTCTTGATCTTGCAGCGTCGCTGCCGGTTTCGGAGGCGGCGGTGGAGGCGATGCGGGAGGCGGCTCGTGAGGGGATGGGGTCGCCGACGGCACCTCATCGGGAGGGGCGAGCGGCCCGGGCGATGTTGGACCAGGCGCGGGAGACGATGCGGGAGTTGTTGGGGATGAGCCGGGCGGAGCAGGTTATTTTTACGTCGGGTGGAACCGAAGCGGTTCATCTGGCTTTAGGGGGAACCTTGGCGAGGAAGGGGAAGGGTGAGGGGAGGGTGGTGGTCACGGCGGTGGAGCATCCTTCGGTCTTGGCGGCGGGGAGAAGTTATGCGGGGGAAGACGGGGTGAGGGAGGTCCCCTGCCAGCCAGACGGGAGGGTGGAGTGGGAGAGCGTGGTTGGAGCGGTGACGGAGGCGACGGTGTTGGTGGCGTTTCAGGCAGCGAATGTCGATTCCGGGGTGATTCATCGGCATGGTTCGATGGGGAAGGAGTGTCGGCGCCGAGGGGTGGTCTGGCTTTGTGATGTGCAGGGATTGTTTGGCCATGAGGCTGTGGCGTGGGAGGCGTGGGAGGCCGATTTTTTGGTGGGGACGGCCCACCGTTTTGGAGGGCCGAAAGGATGTGGGTTTCTGGCGGTGCGTGAGCCTGAGCGACTGGTTCCGCTGTTGGGCGGGGGGCGTCAGGAGTTTGGCTTGCGGGCGGGAGTGGAGAATCTGCCGGGAATTGTCGGGATGGCGGTGGCGGCGCGGGAGGCGTGCGAGCAAGCGGAGGCGCGGGCGGCGGAGTTGCGGGAGGGTCAGGCACAATGGTTGGCGGCGCTTCGATCGGCGATTCCGGGCACCCGGTTGCTGGGGCCGGAACCGGGGCCGAGCCGGATTCCGGGACATTTGGCGGTGAGGTTTGAGGGGGTAGATGCGGAGTCGTTGGCGTTGATGTTGGATTTGCGCGGCGTGGCGATTGGGGTCGGCAGTGGCTGCTTGTCGCGGCATGAGAAGGTGTCGGGGGTGTTCCGGGCGATGGGGATGAGTGACCGGGAGGCATTGGGTGCGGTTTTGATCGGGGTGCCGAGGGGATGGAGCCGGGAGGTGTTGGAGCGGACGGTGGCGGAGTTGGCGCGGGCGGTGGAGCGGGTGCGAGGAGACCAAGGAGTGCGGAATCGATGAAAGGGGATCGGGTCGAGCTTTTGTTGGCCGAGGTGCCCGAGGGAGTGGGGGATGTTCGGTTCCGGGCTTTCTTTCACCATTTTAATGCGGGTCGCTATTACGAGGCGCATGATGTGCTTGAGTCGCTGTGGCTGGAGCAGGGCCGCGAGCATCCAGACCACCGGTTTCACAAGGGCCTGATTCAATTGGCGGGAGGTTTTGTTCATCTCCGATTACAACGGATGTTTCCGGAGCATCGGGCCCACGGCCGGCGGTTAGGTCCGGCGCGACGATTGTTTGAGGTGGCAGCGAGAAACTTGGCCGGGTATCCGGCGTGGCATCATGGATTTGAGGTGGGTCAGGCTCGGCAGTTGTTGGCACAGACGATCCGGGCGTTGGAGGAGTGCCCTGGGGTGAATCCTTGGGATCGGGAGGGGAAGCCGAGTTTGCGGGGACCGGGTTGAGGGTGGCGGGGTGGTCGGCCGAGGTTGGGGCTTAGCCGGTTTTGGAGGGGGTAAAAGGCGAAAATTGCGAAAAATGATCCTTGATTCCATCAATCCCTAGTGTAGTTGTCCGAAACGGTCCACCATATCTGGTGT
>JBDNCR010000279.1:0-3494 GCA_046719555.1 Verrucomicrobiia bacterium
TCGGTCCCTCCCTTTTCTTTTGCTAATCTGCCCTATGCCTCTTGATCCTATGTCTCACCCTCCTCGACCGAAGCTGGTCCTCGTCCCTGTGAGTCTGAGGGAAGCCAATGAGTTTGTCCTCAACCATCACCGCCACAATCGACCCACGTCCCGCAATGGCGGAAAATGGGCATGTGGTTGCGGAACCTCTGATCGTGGACTCGTCGGCGTGGCCATTGTGGGCCGTCCCATCGCCGCCTCCCTCGATGATGGGTGGACAGCCGAAGTCTTGCGGGTCTGCACCTTGCCCGATGCCCCACGGAATGCTTGTTCCATGCTTTACGGTGCCGCGTGGCGGGCATGGCGGGCGATGGGAGGACGGCGCATGGTCACATACACTCTCGATTCGGAATCTGGAGCTAGTCTCCGTGGTGCGGGGTGGCGGATCGTTGCCGAAGTGAAGCCAGGCGACTGGCACCGACCCAACATTGGGCGTTTTCGCAACTGGCAACCCATCTACGGCCAGCAAAAGTTTCGTTGGTAAGCTGCTTAACCGGTTTTACGGATTCCGCCTTTACTCAAGGACACGATCCGATGCGGTTGCTGGTGGTCTTTGTTGAGGACACCTCAATTCATCTTCACCCGCCCGCAGATGAAAGAAAAGACTGTTAAGCAGTTGGTTTTGGAAAACAAAGAGGCGGCTCTTGCTGCCAAGACCCCCGCCGAGATCAAGGCGTTCATTGAACGCATTGGGTGTGCCACCCGCCTCTGGTATGCCCGCATGACCGCCGCCAGTGGGCACCCGCAGGCAGACGTAGGGCATGGACGCTCCGAGACCTTCCGAAACCACGGTGATGTAGGGGACTTCGGGAAAGCCATTGGCCGTGAGCACGTCGTAAAACGCTTGGTGCAGGCTCTTTCCAGATGAGCTGCCTTTGAGGAAATCCGTCAGCGAACCGAGAACGCGGTTTTGGTAGGGTTTGAGGACGATCATGACACGCGGATTTCGTAAGGGGTTTGGCGGATGGTGATGCCTTCTTCTGCGAGACGTTCCGCGCCGATGAGGCAACCGGCGCAGCAGATCACTTTCGGCCCGGCGAAGGGCGGCAGGGCGGCGAGGACTTTGGGGGTGAGCACGTTGCCACCGTTGTAGGTCTTGTCGCCGAGGATGCCGTTGAAAAGCAGATAGACCGCAACGCCCCTGCAAACGCCGAGCAAGGGCGTGTTCGGCACGCGCTCGCGGGGCAGTGGTTCGCCCGTTTCGGTGAAATAGACGTGCCGCGCCAGTTCGCCGAACTTCACGGTCTCGCGGATGTGGCCGGATTCGTCGAACAAGGGCTCGCCCAACTCGCAGAAGCGGAACCCACCGCCAAGTCCCGCGACGGCTTCGCCCTTGGCGTTGGTGTAACCTTCGGCCACGCGGCGGACGCGCTCGCGGGTGATGGTGCGACAAACCTCTGGTTCAAGTTCGATCAGTATGAAGCGTCGGGGTGCTTCGTGCGGATTTGCTGTGTTGAGTTTGAGAACGGCATGGCCGGTCGTCCCACTTCCAGCGAAGCTGTCTAACACCAAATCACCGGGCTTTGAAGCAATCTGAAAAATTCGCTGGAACAAATCAGTGGGCTTTGGAGTGGTTTTGAATCCCGGTTCCCCTGCGAAAACGGATAGGAGTTCTTTAGTAGCCGAGTCGGTGGTGCCAACCTCCTTTGCAGTCCACAACGTATGAGGAGTTAGACCTTTGGTTGTTTCTGATAGAAATTTTTTCAAACGAGGTGCATTTGTGCCGGACTTGCCGAAAAATATCCTGCCCTGGGAGACAAGTTCATTGAATTTCGGTTCAGTGACACTCCAACAACGTCCGGGCGGCGGATCGAAGTCTTTTCCTCCCGGCGTTTTCACACGGTAGAACTGTGAGGCCGTTCCGTGTCCAGCTTGAGCATTCAGTGACACAGACTGCCAATCGCCTCTGGGATCGTTATCAGGATTTGAGTATCTCCCCTTTACTTCGTCTGTCAGCGGCAGTGTCCCGCGCACCTTCTCAAAAAGAGACAAGTTCCGCGCATAACAAATAACGTAATCATGACTGAATGAAAACACCCGACGATTTTCACGAGTCGTCCGTTTCTCCCAGATGATAGAAGCTGCAAAGTTGGAGGCCCCGAATATCTCATCCATCAAAAGCCGGAGCGGTCCGATTTCGTTATCATCAATGCACACGAATATCGCTCCATCCTCCGTGAGAAATTGCCGCAGCAACGCCAATCTCGGATACATCATGCAGAGCCAGCGGTCGTGTCTGTCGAGGGTTTCGCCCTCCTTGCCGACGACCTTGCCGAGCCATTCGCGGATGACGGGACTGTTGACGTTGTCGTTGTAGGCCCATCCCTCGTTGCCGGTGTTGTAGGGCGGATCGATGCAGGCGCATTTCACCTGCCCGGCGTAATGCGGAAGCAGTGCTTTGAGAGCGATGAGGTTGTCGCCTTGGACGACGAGGTTTCCACTGCCGGGGTCTCCGCAGGCCAGCTCCGGCACGTCCTTGAGCAGATGGAACGGCACTTCATGGTGGTGTTTGACGACGGCATCCTTGCCGATCCAGTTGAGCGTGGGCATGGCAATCTATGCTTTCGCGTTCAAAGGATTAACCGTTCGATTCGAGTCTTTCTTCATGCTCGGAAGTTTTTGCTCGCAGGGTAGGACATCCGCAGCGTCACGCCTCGGATTTTTTCGGCTCCTCCGAGAGATACTTCGTGATGGCGTCGCGGATGACCCAGGCGATGCTGACCCTCTACTCATCGGCGATTTGTTCGAGGGCAGCTTTGTCCTCGGCGGCGAGGCTCAGGGAGATGCGCTCGACGTTCTTAGTGGGGATCGGTTGACGGGATCGGAGGGGACGTGGCGGCATTTGAATCATAACGCACCATATTTGGCGTTTTGGCAAACCGAAACCTCCTGAGGAATCGGTTTTTCGACACTCCGCACACATGGCACCGGAGGCAGGGTTCGAACGTTGGCCACCGAGGTGGCCTGCGCAGGGAGGCGATGCCAGTTTATAAAGGTCTCTTGCGCGACTCGCGCTTGACCAAGGTCGTCGGCTGGCGATAACGCGACCCAGGAGGGAAGGGAATTACGGAACGGCGATGAGGCTCCCTTGTCCGATCTTGCCAAGCCCATCGCTGCTACCGCCGATGGTACTGTGGCATCTTAACCTTCGTCACCGGACTGCGCTGCGAGTGGTATTTGGTTCCATGGGCGCTAACACTCGAACTCATGCTAGTGATGCGCTGGTCGCACTGTGGGAGGCGGGAGCCAGCGATGCCGAACTCATCGCCCTAGCCCAACGCCTTGGCTCCCATCTGTCTTATTCGCTCCATGTGAGCGAATCGTGGGACACGGTGGATTATTATCCTGTGTGCCTTTGCACGGGAGAGATCACCCTCTATTGCGACGGCGTTGAAATCGCCAAGGGGGAGGCGAACGCTGATTTCGGGTTTGTGCGTGATGACGAGGAGTATTCC
>JBDNCR010000028.1:0-9878 GCA_046719555.1 Verrucomicrobiia bacterium
CCGATCACTCCAAATGGATGCCCGTTGCGGCGATGGCGTTGGGTGCAGGATTGGTTTTGTCCGGGTGCGATAGTCCGGGAGAGAAAACCGTGGCAGGAGGCACCGTGGTCGGTGCCGGAACGGGTGCGGCGATTGGCGGAATCGTCGGTGGCGGGACTGGAGCGGCGATTGGCGCGCTCGCCGGGGCCGCTGGCGGTGCGCTGGCCGGTGCGGGGATTAACGCGGCAAATGAGGCGGATACAAGTTTCCCGGTGGCCGAGCGTTCGAGGAAGGATCCGCGGTATGCCATTAGCCCCTTCACCGGCCAGCAGCTCTGGATCGGTGGCGCGGCGACTGGCCAGAAGATGCGGGATCCGCAGGGGCGGACCTTTATTGTCGGCGACGTCCAGCGCTGAGGCTTGGACATCGTTCCCTGGGTGGTTGGTTCCCTGGGACGGTCACCCTTCGAAGGTGTTGCGGGCGGTCTTCTGTCCGAAATCTGTGGCCCGTCGATAAAATCGGGGGTGGCAGGTAGAAGGTCCCTGTGTTACCACCAGACCCGCTTATGTCTGATCAACCTGTGCCTGCCGATGTGAAATCCGCCGCTCCTGGAGATTCTGCCCCCGAAACTGGAAGCGCCGCTCCGGCTTCGTCTGAACCTGGTGCCAAGGGTGAGGCGGGACCCAAGAGTGGTGAGGTTGCTCCCGCTCCTGAGGTAAAGGAGGGGTCGGCTTCGCCTGCGGGCACGCAGCCTTCGGCCGAACCATCGCGTGCGGCGGAAGCGAAAGAGACGGCTCAGAAGGACGTTCCTTCTGAGAAGGTTCAGGAGAAGGACCCGGGGGCGGTGGTGGTCAAGCTGCCGGAGGCAGAGTTGTTGACGGAGGCGCAACAGAAGCTTTTGGCCGGGTTGCAGGGTCGGTATGAGGGTCTGCAGAAGGAGTTGGAGCAGGCCATTGTTGGGCAGCGGGAGGTGGTGGAGAGTATTTTGATGACGGTCTTTTGCGGCGGGCACGCCTTGATTACCGGGGTGCCTGGCTTGGCTAAGACGCTGATGATTCGATCGCTGGCGAAGGCGTTGGATGTTTCTTTCAGCCGGATTCAGTTCACGCCCGATTTGATGCCGTCGGATATTACAGGAACCGATATTTTGGAGGAGGATCCGGTCACGGGGAAGCGAAAGGTCGAATTTTTGCGCGGACCCGTTTTTGCGAATTTGGTGTTGGCCGATGAAATCAATCGGACGCCTCCGAAGACGCAGGCGGCGCTGTTGCAGACGATGCAAGAGCATCAGGTGACGGTTGGGGTTAAGACCTATGATTTGCCCGAGCCTTTTCATGTGTTTGCGACTCAAAATCCGATCGACCAGGAGGGGACTTATGTTTTGCCGGAAGCGCAGGCGGACCGGTTTATGTTCAGCATCACCTGCGGGTATCCGAGCCCGGAGGAGGAGGAGGCCATTGTGCGGTGCACAACGGGGAACCGGGCGCCGGAGCTCAAGCCGGTGTTGACGGGAGGGGAAATCCTCGAGATTCAGAAGATTGTTCGGGCGATGCCGGTTTCTGACGAGGTGGTCCGTTATGCCGTGAAGCTAGTGGGAGCGACGCGGCCGGAACGGGCGGATGCGCCGAAGTTGATCCGGGATTTTGTGCGATTTGGGGCCGGGCCGAGAGCGTCCCAGTTTTTGGTGTTGGGGGCGAAGGCCCGAGCGGCGTTAACCGGAAAGGCGTGCGCGGAGATTGAGGGGGTGCGATTTGTGGCCAAACGGGTCTTGAGTCACCGATTGATTTTGAACTTCAGTGCGCGGGCCTCGCGGGTGTCGGTGGACACGGTGCTTGATGAGATTTTGAAACAGGTCAAGGGTTGAGGTGCCTCGATGCCGGTGACCTCGTTTTTGGACAATGAGACGCTCTACGCGATCGAGGATTTATCGTTGATCGCGAGGTTGGTGGTTGAGGGGTTTTACGAGGGTCTGCACACCACCCCGTATTACGGCTATAGCACGGAGTTCGCCTCTTACCGTCCGTATGCGCAAGGGGACGATTTGCGATTGGTGGACTGGCGGGCTTGGGCCCGGACCGATCGTCTTTACGTCAAACAGTTCGAGGATGACACGCACCTCAATTGCCATATTTTTCTGGATACCAGCGCCTCGATGAATTTTGGGGATGGGGGTTGCCATAAGTTTACCTATGCGCGGCTGTTGACGGCGGTTTTGGTGCATCTGATGGTTCGACAGCACGATGCGCCGGCCTTGGTTTTGTATGGCAGTCACCGTTTGGAGGCGGTTCCGCCGGGGAGCGGTTGGACGCATGAGGATGCGTTGTTGCAGACCTTGGCCCGAGCGGAGCCGAGGGGCACCTTGGCCGAAGACGAGCGGATGTTGACGCTGGTGTCGGATTTAACGCGGCGAGGGATGATTCTTTTGGTCTCTGATTTTCTCAATGCGGCCCAAGATCCGTTGGCTTTGTTGCGTCAGCTCCCGGCCCATGCGCATGAGGTGATTTTGTTTCACGTGGTGGCGCCGGAGGAAATGAACTTCAAGTTGCGCGGCAATCTGATTTTGCAGGATCCGGAGACAGGTGAAGAAATGTTGGTCAATGCGGAGGCGGCGCGACGGAATTATGAGATTCGGTTTCGGGCCTTTTGTCGGGAGCTGGAAGAGCAATCCTTGAGGTTAGGGATTGATTATCACCGGCTGTATACCGATCAGCCGGTGGAAGCGGCCCTCCGTTCGTATATCGAGCGGCGGTCGATGCAATGAGGGTTGGCCCCGGAGCCGATCCGATCGGGGTGACGGATTGGTCGCCGAGGGGGTGCGATGTGAGGAGGTTTAACCCAAGGTCAGCGAGCTGCCCGGAGCGGGAAGGTGGAGGGTGATGCCTTTGGAGGCAAAAGCGGCGCGGGCCGCGTCGTGGTCGATCTCAATGGGCGGGAAGGTGTCGTAGTGGACGCCGAGCACGTCCCGGACGCCAAGCCAGGCGGCGGCCATGGCTGCGTCTTCGTAGCCCATGGTGAAGTGATCGCCAATGCAGAGGGCGGCAAAGCGGAAGGGGCCGGCCTCGGCGAACAGTTTGATGTCGGAGATCAGCGCCGTATCGCCCGAGTAGTAAAAGGCGGCTTCGGGGGAACGGACCAAAAATCCGCCAGGGTTACCGCCGTAGGTGCCATCGGGTAATTCGCTGCTGTGAGCGGCTGGGACATGTTTGGCGGCAATGGGGCCGACTTTAACGGTTCCGCCAAGGTTCATACCGATCGCGGTGGTGACGCCGTGTTTGCCCAGCCAGTTGGCGATCTCGTAGTTGCAAATGACGGGACAGCCGTGTTTCTGGGCGAGTTCGGCGGCATCGGCGATGTGATCGCCGTGGCCGTGGGAAATGAGGATGGCGTCGGGGCGGACGGAATCGAAAGCCGAGGTGGGGGCTTTGGGGTTGGGGCGGAGGAAGGGGTCGAAGAGGAGGGTTTGACCCGAGATTTGGACTTGGAAGCAGGCGTGGCCGAAGAAGGTGATGTTCATGGGGAGACTCCTGGGGTTAGAAGTTGGGAAGAAGATGGCGCGGCGGGTGCGATGCGTCAACCGGGGAGGAGACGAGGGGCAAACGAAGGAGGGAAAGAATCGGGCTCGTTATTTTGCGGTGAGATGGCAAGGTTTGGAGATGAGTTTAAGCCTAAATCGAGTTTGCCGGTGGGGGTTGGTGGGGGTGGTCATGGGTTTGGTGCCGTGGTTTGCCGCGGCAGAGGAGTCGGAGAAGCCGAAGCTTCCGATTGGGATGAATTTGGCAGGGATTGCGGATTATGAGCCTGGTTTTCCCTTCAAGAATTTGATGTGGGGAGCGCGGCCATGGTTAACCCGAAACTTGACGGAGGGGGGGCCGTTCAACACGGAGTTGGCGTCCAAGTTCGAGTATGACGAGAATGGATATCCGCTGGAGGTGCCGTTTCAACCCGAGGGGGCTGACCAGCCTCAGTTGGTTTTTACCATTATTCCGAATGTGACCGAGCCGGGAGAGTATGTGGTTCTTTACGAGGGCGATGGGGAAATTGTGGCGGCGATGGGGACGCGGGTGGTGTCATCCGAGCCGGGGCGGGTGGTGTTGAATCTGGCCAATCGGGGCGCGGGCGAAGGTTATGAGGGGATTACGATTCGTCGATCGACGAGAGGGGATCACATTCGGAATATTCGAATTGTCCGAGTTGAAGATGAGAAGGCCGATTTGGAGGCGAATCCGTTCCGGGAGGATTTTTTGGAGTATGTCCGTTTGTGGCCGGTGGTGCGATTTATGGATTGGGCGGTGACCAATAACTCGTTGGAGAAGGAATGGGCTGGAAGGAAGAAGCGGAGTTTTTACACGATGGTGGGGCAGGGCGGGGATGCGATTGGGCGATGGGGACCGAAGCCGACAGAGTTTACCTTGATGTTTTCAGGCGGGGTGGCGATTGAGGTGATGATTCAGTTGGTCAACATGGTGAAGGTTGATCCGTGGTTTTGTGTGCCGCATCGGGCCACGCCAGAGTATATGACCGAGTTTGCCCGTTTGGTGAAGGAGACGCTGGATCCTTCGCTGACGGCGTATGTGGAGTATTCGAACGAGGTATGGAATTGGCAGTTCCAACAGGCGGGCTGGATGCTTCAGTCGAAGATTGCGGGGGATCTGTTGGCGGGTCAGGACCCCAATGGCTGGCAAGGGGGAGTGGCACCGGAAGAGTTCCCCTTTGACGATGGCACGGTGGCCAAGGAGGGGGGCAGTGATCATCCTGAACGGATGGGGGCGTTGATGCGACGGTGTTTTGAGCATTGGGAAAAGGTGTTCGAGGGGGACAGCCGGAAGCGGATGGTGACGGTCATCGGGGTGCAGCACAGCTGGACGGATACGGCGAAACGGACCGTTCGTTGGGTGATGAATCATGGGGGTGCGGATGCCGTGGCCTCCGGCGGGTATTTTGGTCCGAACGAAGAGATTTATTCTCGCTGGGCCAAAGCGGGCGCTGACCTAACGGTGGATCAGGTCTTGGCGGATATGGCCGAAGCTTTGGAGAAGGATACTGCGGTGTGGACCCGTGAAATCGGGGAGTTGGCCCGGGAACATGGAATCCGTTTCCTGGTCTATGAGGGAGGGCAACATATCCAACCGAAAGGGCAAGAGGAGCTCCCCTACATGCCGGCGTTGCGCGACACCCAATTTTCTCGGGGACTCTACGATCTTTACATGAAGAATTTTGCCATTCATGTGGAAGCAGGTTGCGATTTGTTCATGGCTTTTGCGAGCATTAGCCGACAGGGGACGCGGTGGGGATCGTGGGGGCATCAAGAGTATTACGGCCAATCGCGGGATGAGATTCCGAAGTTTGGCGCGTTGCTGGATGCCCAAGCGGGCCGCCGTTGAAGCGGAAGTGGAATCGTCTTGAGTCATCGTGGATCAGGTGGATATTCGCCGTCTGGCCTGCGGTGATGTGGGTCGAGGGAGAACATGTCCGCCCATCTTGAGAAAGTACTCCGACATGCCGAACGGCGTCTCCTTCTGACGTCGCATCGCAGCCCGACCGATACGCTGGATGTGTATCGACGCTTTTTGAAGTTGGAGGAACATCGCCTGCGGTTGGCTCATCGGGCGGGGGAAGGGGGGCGTGATTTTGTGCGGAAGCGGTCGGAGCTGATGACGGTGGTGCTCCGTCGGATGTTTCAAGACTGTCTCAAAGAGAGTCAACGGAGTCACAGTGCGGAGGAGTGGAGCGGCAAGGTGTCGCTGGTGGCGGTTGGGGGGTTTGGGCGGGACGAGCTTTGTCCGCAGAGCGACATTGATATTAATTTTCTGTATCAGCGCCGGGGCGGAGACCGGGAGGGGAAACGGTTTGTGGAGGATGTGATTGAGCAGGTGCTTTACATGTTGTGGGACGTGGGGTTGAAGGTGGGGCACGCGACCCGGAGTATTGATGATACGATCGAGGCTGGGCGAAATGATTTGCAGACGCGGACGGCGTTGCTTGAGGCGCGATTGATTACCGGTTCGGAGGCGGTCTTTGACGAATTTGCACGACGGTTTCGGCGGATGTGCATTCAGGGGAAGGAGGCAGCTTACTTGGAGTGGCGGATGGAGGACCAGGCCAAGCGCCACGCGAAGTTTGAGGGGACGGTGTTTGTGCAGGAACCGAACGTTAAAAACGGTTGTGGCGGGTTGCGGGATTATCACAATTTGCTGTGGATGGGGCTGGTCAAGGGGGAGATGGGAAGCACGTTGGCGATGCAACAGGCGGGGTTGATGAGTGGAACGGAGCGCAAGCATCTGGAGCAGGCTTATGATTTTTTGCTCCGGGTGCGGAATGAGCTGCATTTTCAGCAGAAACACGCGGGCGATCAGTTAACGTTGAAGGCGCAGGGTCAAATTGCGAACGCCTTTCGGTATAGTCACAAGACGGTGGTGCGGCGGATTGAGGCCTTCATGCGAGATTATTATCAGCACAGCCGGAACATGTTTTTGACGGCGAACCTGGTGGCGCGTCGGCTGGCGGGTGAGGTCAAGAAGCCGCCTCGTCTCTGGGCGATTTTGCCCAAGCGGGCGCGGGAGGTGGAGCGGGTGGACGGATTTCTGATCGAAGGCGGAGAGATCCATGCGGAACGGCCGACGATTTTTTCCGAGGATCAACGTCGCCTGTTACGAGTTTACCAGATTATGCAGCAGCGGGATGCGATTCTGGCGCCGGAGTTGCAACAGGCCATCGCCGAGCGGGCCCCGAAGATTCCATATAAGTTTCTGTGGTTAGACGATGTGCGTGGCATGTTGTTTGATATTTTGAGTAAGAAGGGGAAGGTGGGCCGGATTGTTCGGGGGATGCATGAGACCGGCTTGTTGGGGCGTTTGATTCCAGAGTTCCGTCCGTTGACTTGCCTGGTGCAGCATGAGTTCTACCACCGCTATACGGCGGATGAGCACACGCTCCAGTGTTTGGAACAGCTTGACCGGGTCTTTGATGATCCGGCCGATCTCTATGAAAAGTATCGCCCGCTTTTGTTACGCTGTCGGGAGCCTGATATTCTTTATCTGGCGCTCATTCTGCACGACACGGGCAAGGCTTCGAACGTCAAGCATCATAGTGATCAGAGTGCCCAGTTGGCCGCTCGATTTGCCCGGCGGATGAAGGTGCGAGGTCGGCGCCTTCAGGATTTGGTATTTTTGGTTGATCACCACATGACCTTGTCGGAGTTTGCCCAGCGCCGCAACTTGGATGATCCGCAGACGATCCGGGACTTTGCCCGGATTGTGCATGATGAGGAGAGGCTGGACATGCTGATGCTGCTTTCGTTTGCCGATACGCAAGGCACCAGCGGAACCAATTCGTATACGGAATGGCGAGAGTTGTTGGTGTGGCAGCTTTATCGGCTGACGCGGGACATGCTGCGGGAAGGGGAGGAGTTCTTGGTGCGGGCAGAGAAGGAGCGGGCGCAGGTGATTGAGCGGGTTCGGAGTGCCTTGCCCCGGGAGATCAGTGCGGAGGAGGTGATGGTGCATTTTGCCAGCCTGCCGGCATCCTACATCACGCGGACCAATGAGCCTCTGCTGGCGGAGCATCTAAAATTGGTGCATGAGTTTTTCAAATCGCAGGTGGAAGCGGACGCCGATCCTTTGGCACCTGCGCTGGGTTGGGTTGACCGTCCCTCAGCCAATCATTCGGAGGTGACGGTGGTGACGTGGAACCGGTCACGTCTTTTCACGAAGATTGTTGGGGCTTTTTCGGTAGCCGAGCTGAATATTCTTTCCGCGAACATTCTAACCCGGGATGACGACATTGTGATCGATACTTTTCGGGTGGCAAATGAGCGGGGGGAGGCGGCCTCGGATCGGCGGGACCGGGAGACGTTTCGGAAGACGTTGAAAGCCAGTCTGACCGATCCGGACTTTGATCTGGATGCGGCGATGGCCGAGGTTAAAGCCCGGGCCCGGAGCAAAGGGTTGCGGGAGGATGCATTTCCGATCCGGCTCCGGCTGGATAATGAGTCTTCGGAGGGGTTTACCCTGCTGCATGTTCAGGCTCCGGACCGGATTGGTTTTCTTTATGATTTATCGGAGTGTTTGGCGGAGTTGGAGGTAGGGATCACCTACGCCCACATTACCACGGAGAAAGGCGCAGCGCTCGATACCTTTTACTTGGCCGAGGCTGAAGGTGGTCAGATTCAGGGCGAAGCGCGTCAGCAACGAATTTTGCGGGCGCTGAAACAGGCCTTGGCTTAGCGGGGCGGAGTAGTTATGGCTTCCCTGACCTCCCGGCATTTGAGGGCGCTGTTGGAGCCTCAGACGTTGCTCCAGCGGATTGTGGAGACGGCGGTGGACGAGACGGGGGCGAGCTCGGGGTCGTTGATGTTGCTCAATCCCAATACGGGATCGTTGGACATTGAAGCCACGGTGGGGCTCACCGCCAAGGCGCGGCGTCTGAAGCTTCGTCTCGGCGAAGGGATTACGGGTTGGGTGGCCAGCACGGGCAAACCGTTTCGGGTGGATGATGTGCGGCTGGAGAAGCGGTATGTGCCGATTGATCCGGCGGTGCAGTCGGAGCTGGCGGTTCCGCTCGATTTGAATGGTCAGGTGGTCGGAATCCTCAATGTGGACAGCACCGAGGTGGGGGCTTTCAGCGAGGATGATGCTCGGCGGTTAACCGAGCTGGCACGGGACGCGAGCGAGTATATCCGGGTTTCCTGGGAGATTGATCAATTCCGGAATAAAGCCCGGCAGTTGCAGGATTTGGTCGATATGGGTCTATCGATCATTTCCCAGGTGGGGGTGGAGCAGGTCTTGGCGGGGGTGACCCGAGAGACCTGCCAGTTGATGAAGGTGAAGCTTTGCTCGCTATCGCTGTTGAGTGAGGACCGTGGGGAGTTGGTGTTGAAGGCGTGGCACGGGGCGTCAAAGGAATACATTGATAAGCCGAACTTACCGGTGCGGGATTCGTTGGTGGGGGTGGTGGTGAATCGGCTCAAGCCGTTGACGGTTTTGAATGTTCAGGAACATCACCGGTATCAGCACACGGAGTTGGCGCGACGTGAGGGGTTGGTTTCGCTGCTTTCGGTGCCGCTGGTTTTCGAGGGGAAACCTCTTGGGGTGCTGAGTGTGTATACCGGGCAGCTGCACCGCTTTTCGAATGAAGAGATTCGGCTGCTGACGTTGATGGCGGGTTTGGCCGGTGTGGCGATCACGAAGGCCCGTTTGCTTGAGCGAGTGGTTCGGGTGGAGGAGGATTTGCGGAATAGTGAACGATTGTCGGCTCTTGGCTGGCTGGCGGCGGAGATTGCCCATGAGATTCGCAATCCGCTGACGGTGATGCAGATGTTGTTTCACGCGATGGTGCAGCAGGTTCGGTTGGACGATTCGACCCGGCGAGACGCGGCATTGATTGAGTCGAAGATGCAGCAGATGAATCGGATTGTGGATCAGGTTTTGACCTTTGCGCAATCGTCGGAACCGCAGTTGGAACAGTTGGATGCGAGGACGTTGATGGAGGATATCTTGCTGTTGACCCGACATAAAATGGCCGGAGGCAAGATTGAGATGCGACTTCGGCTGGCACCCGAACCGCTGTTGATCCGCGCGGATCGAGCCCAGATTGAGCAGGCGTTATTGAACTTGGTGCTCAATGCCTATCAGGCGATGCCCAAGGGAGGTGTGGTGACGTTGTCGGCCCGGCGTGGGAAGAGGGGTAAGCAGCCGACGGTCATTTTGGCGGTGTCTGATCGTGGGGATGGAATCAGCGCCGAGCGTCGAGCGGAGATTTTCGAGCCTTTTTTGAGTAACCGAAAAGGGGGCACCGGGTTGGGCCTGGCGCTGGTGAAGAAGACGGTGGAAAGCCATCGCGGAACGATTGAGGTGCGATCGAAGGAAGGGAAGGGGACGACGTTTACGCTGCAATTTCCGGCG
>JBDNCR010000280.1:0-3485 GCA_046719555.1 Verrucomicrobiia bacterium
CGGTAGCGGCAAGTCCCCCACCAGGACTCGAACAACGTTCGAACGCGTGTTGCAGTAGTTACAAACCCGATCCCTTCTCCGCCCGCCGGATCTCAATGTACGTTCGTGACGAAGAAAGCTCCCGGCCGGGAATCAAAGAAGAGATCTGCATCTCCTTAATCACGTAATGATCACCTACCTGTTGAACTCCATTGACCTCCACCCGCTTGATGACCTGATTACGCTCATTCATCGCATCCACCCGCAGCACCGCCATAAACTCGGAACTAATCCAAAATCTGGCCCGGGCGTAGCTGCTTTTCCCGGGGGGATTCGCCTCATAAGCCCACGCCGCCAAGGTCTTAATCCGGTCCGTCCCCAGAGGCCGCGCATCCCCCCAACGGATAAAATCGAGGCCCAAATCCTCATAATTCAAATCAGAATCCAGAATCCGCTCCAACCGGGCCGCTCCCTCCACCTCCCGCCACGGATCCGACGCCTTGGCCCTCCGTTCAATCCGACTTCCGTCCGGCGTCATGGTCACCCGGATCTGGAGCGGACGCTCCGTGAACTCGTAAACCATCTCCCTGCCTTTGGTCCGCATCACCAAGGGATGCAGCGATTTCGATGTTCGTAACACCCCTTCCAGACGGAAATCCTGCAATTCCATCGTTCGCCAGAGCCGCGCCTGCACCCACTCGGGCGTCGGCACAGGCTGATTCGGATTCGGTGCTGCGGCCATCTGGCCTGCCCAGGCACAAAAAGCGCCGAAGGCCACGTAACGGGTCAGGACTTGAGTTCGATTCATGAGCGTGCGTAGGGTCAACTTGTGTTCGACGACGCCTGGAGCCAAGTGATTTCGTGGGATCATGCCCTTTTACGCAAAATTAATGGGGAGTGGACGGCCCCCTGGGCCGACCAATGGTTTTCCCTCAGTGCCGACTTCGGCCTCCTCTTCTGGCCCTTCGCTCTTCTCCTGGCCCTCCTCCTCATCTTTGGTCGGTTCCGCGAACGACTCTTCCTTCTCCTCCTCACCGCCTGCCTCCTCATTGGTGATGCAGGCCTCAACTCCACCATCAAACGGGAAGTCAACCGTCCCCGCCCCTATCAGGCCCTCGACAACGTCCGCCACGTCAAACAGGGTCGCCCGTTCGAAGTCCGCGTGGAGCTCTCCCGGGCGGCCCCGGTTGAACGTGGCCGATCCATGACCTCCGGCCACGTTTGCAACAACGTCGCCGTTGGCGTCCTTCTCACCGTAATCTACTGGCCCTGGGGCCTGCTGATCTGGCCGTGGGTCCTTTCCATGAGCTACGCCCGCATCTACACCGGCGACCACTTCCCCACCGACGTCATCGCCTCCTGGGCTCTCGCCCTGACCTACGCCTCGTTAATATGTTGCGCCGCCCAGTGGCTTTGGAGAAGATGCGGACCCCGCTTTATGCCCCAAACCCACGCCGCCCACCCCTCCCTTTTCCCCGCCTTCACGCGCAAGGCCGGGCGGAACTGACCAACGGGCATCCCTCATGAGCCGACGACGGAAGACACCCTTCAACTACACCAAGGCCACCTTTCTCCTCATCACGGCCCTGACCTTCTTTCGACTCATCTACGCCACCACCATCGAGCTGGTCGGCGACGAAGCCCAATACTGGCTCTGGTCCACCCCCACCCATCTCGATATGTGCTACTTCAGCAAAGGGCCCGCCGTCGCTTGGACCATCGCTGCTGGCACTGCCATCTTCGGCAACACCGTTCTCGGAATCCGCTTCTTCGCCGTTATGCTCGCCGCCGGCACCGCCGTCTGGATCTTTTTCCTCGCCCGGCAAATGTTCGGTGCCCGGACCGCCTTCTGGGCCGTCGTGATCGGCAATGTCGCTCCCCTCTTCGCCATTGGCGGCATCCTCATGACCATCGATCCCCTGAGCGTCTTCTTTTGGACGACCGCCGCCGCTTGCTTTTGGCGCGCCAAAGACAGCCAGCGTCTCATCCCCTGGGTCGGCACCGGCCTGCTCGTCGGCTGCGGGGCCTTGGCCAAATACACCAACCTCGTCCAACTCCTCTGCTTTGCCCTGTTCCTGATCTTCACCCCACCTTTCCGCTTTCAGCTCCGTCGCGCCCCCTTCTGGCTCATGATCCTGGTCGCTTTATTCTGCCTCACCCCCGCCGTTCTCTGGAATGCCAAATACGACTGGGTCACCGTCGAACACATTCTCCATCGTGGTGGTCTCGACAAGCCGTTCACGATTCAACTCACCGAGCTTGTTCAATTCTTCACCGAACAGGCTCTCGTCTACTCGCCCCTCCTTTTCCTTGCCGTTCTCATCGCCGTCTTCCTCGCCCTCTCCACCAATCCCATTCCGATCCCCTACCGTTTCCTCCTCGCCCTCTTCCTCCCCCTCTTCCTCTTCTACACCTTCATCAGCCTCAACGAAAATGCCCTCGGCAACTGGACCGCCCCCGCGTTCGTCTCCGGCTTCATCCTCGCGGCCGCTGTCTGGCTGCCCCTCACCCGACTTCGTCCCAGTTGGCGCTACTTCGCCTACGCCGCCCTCGGACTCGCCTTCCTCCAAACCACCCTGCTTCACAACACCCTTCCCCTCAACCTGCCCAATCGCTATGACCCTCTCGACCGCGTGCGCGGCTCCGAATCTCTCGCTCGGGAAGTCTCCCTCGTTCAGCAGGAAACCGGCGCGACCTTCATCATCGCCAACCAATACTCCTGGGCCAGTCTCCTCTCCTTTTACCTCCCAGAAAACCCCCAAGTCTTTCTCCCTAGCGCCGTCGGAATCCGCAACCAATTCTCCTTCTGGTCGGACTACACCGACGGTTATTGGGGCTACTCCGCCCTTTACGTCACCGATTCCAATGAAGTCCCGCCCCAACTCGAACGCGAATTTGCCTCCGTCGAACTCGTGCGCGATTTCTTTACCGAACACCGGGGTCGGCGCATCCGCCGCTTTTTCATCTTCCTCTGCTCCGACTTCGGCCGGCTCCTGGAAGAACCCGAGCCCATTGAAGAAGTGCTCATCAGCCCTCCCGAAGTCGAGCCTGAGCCTCCCCCGCCGCCAGCCCGTCCCCGTCGCCGCTAAACCCGCCTTGCGTTGACAAACGGCCCCTTTCCGATAGCAAAAACACAATGTCCAAGCTCTTTGTCTCCCCCAAATCTGGTATTCAACAACTCGGCGCAGGCGTCTGGAATCTCGGCCCCGGAGGTGATCCCTTCGGCGGTCCCACCCGCCGAAACATTCCCATCCTCGATCGCCTCGAACTCCTCGCCGCTGCCGGAATCACCTACATCGAAGCGCACGATCACGAACTGCCCGAAGCCGACGTTCCCGCCGCCAAAAAACTTCTAAAGAAGTTCGGCCTCAAAGTCGGCATGTACACCCCATCCTTCTTTGCCGATCCCCTCTTCAAAGACGGAGCCATGACCAGCAACGACCCCAAGGTCCGCTCCCTCGGCCTAAAAAACGCCCTCAAAGCCGTCGATGTCACCGTGGCTCTCG
>JBDNCR010000281.1:0-3464 GCA_046719555.1 Verrucomicrobiia bacterium
CCTGGCCCTTTTCGCAGGTTGCGCGTCGTTGCCAGTCCGTCAAACAGAGTCGCAACTGCCCATCCTGATCGAACCGGTAAAGTGGGCATCTGTTCGAGCCTCGGCTTGGCAATCATCCACCCACCTCTATGTGAGCGGATCATTACGCAAACATCGCGGGTTGCATTATCCCAGCGGAGCGTCCATGCGGGTTGAGTTGCTCGGTGAGGATGGAGGGGTAATCGCTTCTGCATCAGACAAGCTCCCACCGCACGCTCCGAGAAGGGTGGCATCCGGACGGGCTCCGACGACATTCGTGGTGAAATTTCCGCTGGAGGAGGTGCAGGATGCCGCCCGAATCCGCCTAAAGGTCACTCAAAGGGGTCAGGAACCATGAATCGTTGGTGGATCGGCAGTCTGATTTTGCTATTGGGGTCTGTCGGGCCTGCGGCTGCGGGGGAAAAGGGAATAGGTCTCTCGTTTGAGGGAGCGGTGCAGAATGCGCTCTTGAACAATCGAGAATTGCGGGCGGCACGCTATGCGGTGGAGCAGGCCCGGGGGCGGCTGGTGCAATCCGGTCGCTGGGCCAATCCAGAGATTCAGGCTTCGGGCATGACTGATTTTGCGTTCGGCAACAAAGGCGAGGCGGCTTTTAGCGTGGGAATCTATCAGATGTTTCCGGTGACTTCCCGGCTGGCGCTGTCGCGTCAGATCGGACGTTTGGATGTGGAGCGGGCGCAGCGTGAAATCCGCAATCAGGAGCGCCTTCTCATCGAGCGGGTGCAGACGCAATACGTTCGTTCCGTTGCAGCACAGGATCGGGCGGAAAAATGGAAGGCAATCAGCCAACAGCAGCGGGAGATGGAAGCAGTGGCGACGCGGCGGATCGAGGCGGGACAGGGATCACCCTCGGAGCTGGCCCTAGCCGCAAGCGCGATAGCCACCGCGTGGAATAACCAGAGCGAAGCCGAGATCGCGGCGGTCTCGGATTTGATCGAACTGAAAACCCTGCTCGGCTACCCGGCAGAGCATCCGTTGCGCCTGACAGACACCGTTCCTGCGATCATCCAAAAATTGCGGACTTTGACGGGTGACCGGCCCAAGGTTCTTCACCGCCCGGATGCCGACCTGCTTCTTTTGGAAGCGGACCGGGCGGAATTGGAAGTCCGCTTGGCCCGGGCGGAGGCATGGGAGGGTATTCGTATCGGAGTGGAATATACCAATGACCGGGGAGTCGATGCCCCGGAGGGACTGGGCACCGATCAGTTCCTCGGTGTCAGCATTTCCGTCCCACTGCCTTTTTGGAACAGCAATCAGGGAACGGCCGCGGAGAAGCATGCCTTGCGCGATGAGATGCAGGGCCGCTTGGACGCGCTACGCTTGGAGCTTGGCAATGATCTCGCCAAGGCCATCCAACAGGTGGATCGCTTGCAGCAAAGGGCGAGCGAGGTTCAATCCCGAGGCGTGGATGTCACCCGGAAGGCCGTGGAGGAGTTGAGCAAAGGCTTCGCCGAGGGGCGGGTTGATCTCCGGGATCTATTGACGGTGCGCTCCCAGCTTGCCGAGTTGGAATTGGCGGGAAATGCGTCACGGGCAGACTTGGCCCTGGCATACGCCAGACTCTTATCCACCACAGGAACGCACCCCGCCGTAGCCCCTGTTTCAAATCAAGAAACCATCAGAAAAAGATGAAACTGACATTTGTCCTTTTCGCCACGTCGTTCGTGTGTGCGGCTCTCATTTCAGTGAGCTTCGCCGGCCCCGGTCATGACCACTCTCACGACTTTCCCGGTGGCGGACATGGGGGAGCCGGAGGGCCGGTTTCGCTCACCGAATCGCAGCGTCGGAATCTGGGGTTGACCGTGGTAGAGGCGGCAATTCGCGAAATGGGACGCACGGTTGATGTTCCCGCCACACTGGTGGTTCCCCCCGAGAAACACGGGGTGGTCTCGGCCTCCTTTTCCGGACGGATTACCGAAGTGTTGGTCAAACTCGGGCAAGACCTGGTGGCAGGTGATCCTGTTTTGAAAGTAACGCCTTTGGCGGTGGGAAGCCCGCCACAAACGCTCACCGCTCCGATTGGTGGGCGTGTGATCCGGCAAAGCGCGATGCCCGGTTCCGCATTCACCCCGGAGACGGCCCTGGTCGAGATCGGAGATGATTCGGAATTATTGGCGGGGGGCATCTTTTTCCAGTCGCCCGTCCTCACCAAAATCCAGCTCGGAAAACCGGCGACTTTCCTTCTCGATCTCTACCCCGGCGAGGCCTTTGTCGGCACGCTGCAACGCATCGATACCGGCCACGGTCCGGAAGACCCTTCTTTTCATGTCTACGCGGCGATTGCCAATCCCGACCACCGACTGCGCCCAAATTATCGGGGACGCCTTTCCATCCCCATTGAGGAGCCCCAGGTAGCGGTGGCTGTGCCGCGAAGAGCCGTTCTGGGCTCGCTCGGCAACCTCTTTGTTTTCGTGGAAGTCGAAGTCGGCGTGTTCGAAAAACGTGAGGTAGTTGTGGGTGTGCGGGATCAGGATTGGCTGGAAATCATCGAGGGGATTCTGCCCGGAGAACGCGTCGTCACCGTGGGCAACTATCAACTGCAATATGTCACTCCCGAGGGGAACGGTGTTGGCGGCGGTGATGCTCATGCCGGACACAGTCATTGATTAGGGCCACCATGTTCGACTCCATCATCGCTTTCTCCATTCGCAATCGCCTGCTCGTGCTGGCCCTGGCCGCACTGGTGGTGGCCTATGGAGGATGGGTGCTTTCCAAGCTCCCCGTGGATGTTTTTCCTGACCTGAACCGTCCGACGGTGACGATTTTTACCGAGGCCCCCGGTTTGGCTCCCGAGGAAGTCGAGACGCTGGTCACGCTGCCTCTGGAAACGGCGGTGAACGGAGCCACGCATATCCAGCGCGTCCGCTCGATGTCGGGAATCGGCCTTTCACTGATCTTCGTCGAGTTCGGTTGGGAGACAGATATTTATCTGGCGCGGCAGATTGTATCGGAACGCATTCAAGGAGTCAGCGACACGCTGCCCGAGGGAATCAAACCCATGCTGGGGCCCATTTCATCGATCATGGGGCAGATCATGGCCATCGGTCTGACCAGCAATAATCCCGAAGTTGATGCGATGGCCCTGCGGGGAATCGCGGAATGGGATTTGCAGCGGCGTCTGCTCGCCATCCCGGGCGTTTCACAAGTCACCATCCAAGGCGGTGACTTGAAGGAATATCAGGTGCTCGTCGACCCGGCGAAGTTGGTCGCCTTCAATCTCAGCCTGCACGATGTCGATGCGGCCATTGATGAGTCCAACGTCAATTCCTCGGGTGGTTTTTTGATCGAGCCCTACGAGGAAAAGCTCATCCGGAATCTGGCGCGGGTCGAGGGGCCGGAAGACCTGGCCCGAACGGTGGTTCGCGCCAGCACGGACGGGGCGCATATCACGCTCGGGGACATTGCGGAGATTCGCACGGGCGGGC
>JBDNCR010000282.1:0-3463 GCA_046719555.1 Verrucomicrobiia bacterium
TGGATGAGCCGGAGAGGGAGGTGTGGCTGGTGCCGGTGAAATCGGGCCGAGCGGCGGTGGTGGAGGAGGTGGCAGGGTTTTGGCAGCGGGGGAAGGTTCGGGTTTGGGATTCGGTGGAGGAGGCGTGGAAGGCAGAAGGAAGGGAACCTAATCCGAGAGGAACGCTTTGTGCGGGGTCGCTTTATTTGGTGGGTGAGATCAAGCGGTTGATGTCGGGGGCACGGGATGAGGTGCGATTGAATGGGTGAGGGAGGAGGGAGGTCTTGAGTGGTGGGGCGGTTAGGGCAAGCTGGCCGTGATGGGCAAGGGTAAGGAGAAAGGAAAGCTTGATTTGGGAGGGGTGCCGGCACCGATGCAGGACCCGTTTGCAATGCTTGCCGGGTTGGATTTGCCCGAAGGCGGGGATTTGGGGTTGCCTGAAACCAAGGGTTCAGGCGAGCGGGTAACGGTGGGGAAACGGGGCCGGGTGGTGTTGCGTCGAGAAGTGGCCGGAAGGGGGGGCAAGACGGTGGTGGTGGCCGGCGATTTTCCCGAGGGGGTCGGCGGGGCGGAGATTGAGGAGATGGCTCGGAGTTTGCGTCGGGCGTTGGGGTGTGGGGGAACGGTAAGAGGCCGTGAGATTGAGGTTCAGGGGGAGCGGGTGGCGGAGGTTCGAGGTTGGTTGGAGAAGGCCGGATTTCGAGTGGCCGGTCCGTAACGGGATGGGATCGGGTGGGTTGGGGTGGCCCAGTTTGCGTGGAAGGGAAGGGGTTCAATCTCCGGGGGAGAGGCCGAGGGATTGGGCCAGGGCTCGGGCACGCGGGTCGTCGGGGTGATGTCGGATCAGTTTTTGGACCGTGCGTCGGGCGGCTTCCGGTTGACCTTGGGCACTTTGCACGGCGGCAAGGTTGAGGAGGGCGACGGGGTGGAAGGGATCGAGAGCGAGGGCTTGAGCAAGGACGTAAGCGGCTTCCGATAGACGATTGAGTTGGATTAGGGAATGGGCCGCACTGGCCAGTGCCGGGGGAAAGTCGGGTTTAGTTTTTAAGGCGAGTTGGTAGGCGTCGATGGCTTCTTGGTGGCGAGCTTGACGGGCGCGCAGGACGCCGAGGTTGAAGGCGGCAATGTAGTTTTGGGGCTGGGCTCGCAAGGCGGCAGTGAAAGCATCGCCGGCGGGGTCAAGTTGGTTGCGGGCCGCGAGGGCTTCGCCGAGGTTGTTCCATGCTTTGGCGTTGAAGGGCTGTTTTTGGACCACGTCCGCCCAGAGGGCGGCAGGGTCATGGAAAAGTGAGTTTCGCAGAAAGGTCAAGGTGGCCAGGACCAGGGCAAGGGCAACGCCGACGATGGCAAGGGACCGACCGCGGTTGGCCGTGGGATGGAGGGCGGCCCAGCGCGCGGAGGCCCAGACGGCGAGGGCAATGAGGGGAAAGGAGGCAAGGTAGAGTCGGTGCTCAGCGTAAGGTTCGGTGACGATGGGTAGGATGGAGGAGGTGGGAGCGAGGATGAGGAGGAAGAGGATGGGGGCGAGGCCAAGACGAGGCCGTTTTCGGTAAAGCCAAAGGGAGCCGAGGCCAAGTAGGGCGACCAGCAGGGCGCTCGGAATCAGGGCCCAGATGGAGGTATCGTCGCGCAGGTAGGCAGCGAAGATGAGTGGAGAGGGATAAGGTAGGAGTTTGAGGTAGGTGAGGATGATGGGGCCTTGTTCGAGGAGGTAGCGCCACCAGGGGAAGGTATCAAAGGTGAAGCCAACCGATTCGGTTCGATGTCCCCCCAGCACGAGCCAACCGAGCAGAATCCAGGAACTGAAGAGGCCGCCATAGGTGACAGGTCGGGAGGTGAGGGCGGAGTGAAAGGTAGGCTGAAACCAGGCGCGGTCGATGAGGAGAAGGAGAAGGGGGGCGACGACGGCGGTTTCTTTTGAGAGGATGCCGAGGAAGGTGCTCAAGACGGCGAGGGCCAGCCAGGGAGTGGCGTGGCGTGCAGGAGGATCATTGGCCCGAAGGAAGGCGTAGGTGGCAGAGAGAAGGCCTAGGGCCATGAGGGATTCGGCCCGCTGAATGATGTAGGTGACGGCGTTGGTTTGAACGGGATGGAGTGCCCAGAGCAGGGCGGTGAAGAAGGCGGCACGGGTGGGGCCTCCGGCAAGGGGGATGGCGGCGCGCGTAAAGAGGCGGCGGGCGATGCCGAAGACCAAGAGGGTGTTTGCGGCGTGGAGGAGAAGGTTGCCAAGGTGAAAGGGCCAAGGTTCCCGTCCACCGAGCCACACGGTGAGGGCGACGGAGAAGGCTCCGAGGGGACGCCCGGCCATGGTGGTGTCGGGGGGTGCGGTCACCCAATGGAGCGGTTGGGTGAGGTCACGGAGGAAGGCGTTGTGGACGATGGAGGGAAAATCGTCGAAGACGAAAACGCCACCGAAGCTGTTGGCGTAGACCGCACTCACGACTGTCAGGAGCAGCCATGGGTAGAAAGGGGTGAGTCGGTCAGCAGAGGTGGGAGCAGGGCTGCGATGTTTCCGGGGCATGCCGGGGACCGGGCTGTTTAAGGTGCGGCCGGGATACGGCGCACTTCTAGGGTGTAGGCTTGGTTGCCGGGGCCGGTGAAGGTGGCAAGCGGAACCCGGCCCTTGTGTTCAACGGGGTCAGGGACGTGTTGGTAGGTGCAAGCGGAGGCGGGGAAAGGGAGGGTGAAGGCGGAGGCTTCGCCTTTGGGGCCGGAACTCCAGCCGAAGGCAACCGAGGTTTCGCCACCGGTGCCTTCGCGGAACGCGGCTTGATCTTGTTCTGGCCAGAGCTGGACACTGAGGCGAGGTTGGTTGGCGCGCAAAGGAGAATCCGCGGCGTCCCAGAGCCGGATCATTTCGGTGCCGTCCGGACCGCTGACGACGAGGGCGAGGTTAGCCCCCTCATTGGGGAGGAATTGAAGCGTCCAACGATGAAGCCAGCTGTGACGATCTTCGATGAAGGTGAACCGTTGTTGCGGTGGATCGGCGAGGTCGCGCGGTTTGACGGTGCCGAAGACCAGCCAGAAGCCGTTGGGGGCTTGAGCGAGCTGGAGGGGGAGGCGCCTGGAGGCGAGGCCGGTGTTGGGTGTCCGGGGAGCTTGTTCAATGGTGAGGACGTGAGTTGGGGCGACGGGAAAATCGAAGAAGGCGGCGAGTTCTTCAACTTCCTGAGGGGTGATTGGGCGGAGTTGGTGGTTGGTGATTTCGAGGTCGGGAGAGGCTTTGCCATCGGGCATGAAGGGGTGGGTGAGACCTTGTTTGACGAGCTGGGGATGGGTTATGGGGGCGAGGTGGGTGGAGAATTGGCCGTCTTGGTTGGCTTGGGCCAGGAGGTCGAGGAAGCGTTGGACGGGTGCCCCGTCGGAGGCGAGCGCGGATGGGCTCAGGGCCAGGAGGAGGAGAAGGGTGGATCGGAGGATGGGGAGGGGGATCACGAATTGGTTATGTTGATGGCGCGGGCTGCGGTCAATGCGAGAAACCTCT
>JBDNCR010000283.1:0-3453 GCA_046719555.1 Verrucomicrobiia bacterium
GCCGTGAGGGAATCAGAGTCCCTCGAGTGAAGAATAATGGGACTGACCCCGTTTTAATGAGATAGCCGAAACCCGATGATCAAGAGTGTTCGGTGTTCTAGACTGACCCCCTTGTGTTCTGACCCCCTTGGGTTTGAATGGTTCGTTCGGGGGCCCATGGGGCAGAAACGGAGGCAGATGGATCGCGTGATTTGCTTCTTGCGAGGGGGTTGCGGGACGATAGCGTGCCAGACGATGCGAGAGTATTTGCCCTTGATTTTTCAGTTTATGGTGGCCCTGGCGATTGCGGTGGGTGGGGTGGTGACGTCGATCATTTTAGGAAAGCGGGGCCGACGTTCAGCCGCCAAGGACATGCCTTACGAGTGCGGAAAAGATCCGATTGGCAGTCCCGGGGCCCGGTTTTCGGTGAAGTTTTACGTGATCGCGATGATTTTTATCCTGTTCGATATCGAGGTGATTTTTATGTATCCTTGGGCGGTCAGTTATTTGGATAACCTTTCGGCCGTGGGGTGGACGGCGCTTTGGTCGATGGTGGCGTTTGTCCTATTGGTTGAGGTGGGCCATTTGTATGCGTATAAGAAGGGCGTCTTTGACTGGAACAAGCGGCTGTAAGGGTTGTGGGGAGAAAGGGAGGCGGCAATGTTTGGAATCCGGAAAGGTAGCCGCGAGTTAGCGCCTGAAGTGGCGATGTTGATGGGGGTGCCGATGTTTTCAGCCCTAACCCGGCGGGAACTGGAGGTGCTAAGCGGGATTCTTCATGAGAGGGATTACCTGGGCGGAGAGATTATTTTTGATGAGGGGGAGGAGGGTTTGGGGATGTACATCATTGTGACCGGGCGGGTGAAGGTCTCAAGGAAGTTGGGGCAAGAAAGTAGGGAACTGGCCGTCATGGGTCCGGGGGAAACGTTCGGAGAGTTGGCACTGCTGGATGGGGCGCCAAGGGCGGCGACCGCAACTGCGGTGGACGATGCCCGCGTGCTGGGTTTTTTCCGACCGGAGTTTTTGGATATAATGGAGACCCATCACCGGATTGGCATGAAGATCAGTTTTGCCTTGGCGGTGGAGACCGCAAAACGGCTAAGAGCCAGCTTAAACCGGGAGCGGGCGCTGGCGTCGCTCTGAGGGTGGAATGGGACAGCCGAACGGTTCCGGATTAAATCACCCGTTAATTTGGGCCGGGGTGATCGGGGCCACGCTGGGCGCGTTGTATCTGGTGAATGCGGTTTGGTGGCTGGCCCTGCCGTTTTTATTGTCGGCCATCTTTTATTATGTGAGCCGACCTTTGGTCATGTGGATGACCCGGAGCGGGTTGACCCATAGCCAGGCACTGGGGGTTTATCTGGGGTTGCTGCTGTTGTTGACGTTGGTGGTGATTTTAGCGGTGATTCCGTTTTTTACTGGGGAGACGTTGAGTCTGCAGGAGAGAGCGCCCGAGTATTTGGTGAAGTTGAAGGCTTTGGCGGTGAATACTGCGGCTTCCCTGGAAAGCCGGTTTGAGGTCTTGCAGCGCGCCGGTGTCGCTGCGGAGGTGGAGGAGGGAATCGACGGCTTTTTCAACGATTTTGCCAAGGAGCATTTGCGGGACGTGTTGGTGTTTGTCTTGGCGTGGATTCCTTCGTTGCTGCTGGTTCCTTATTTGGCGTTTTTCTTTTTGCGGGATGGGATGAAGTTCAAACGGCTGGTGATGCGAGGGGTGCCGAACGCCTTCTTTGAGAAGGTGCTTTTGCTGATTCATCGGATCAACGAGCAGATCCATTTGTTCTTTCGAGGTCTGATGATGATGACTTTTTTGGATGCGATTACGCTGGGGTTCGGCTTGTGGTTATTGGGATTGGGAAGAGATATTTTCCCGCTGGGTCAGGCAATGCTTCTCGGTTTGGTGTGCGCGGTTTTGGCCTGGATGCCTTATGTGGGGTCGGTGCTGGGGTGTCTTCTGGTGGTGATTGTTTGCGCGGTGGATGCCCCGGAGGAGGGGTGGTTGGTTTTGGCAGCGATTGGTTTATTTGTCTTTGTCCGGCTATTGGACGATTTCTTCTACACTCCGATGACGGTAGGCAAATCGATGAGTGTCCATCCGCTGTTGACGGTGCTGGTGATTTTTTCAGGTGGGGTGATTGCGCATTTGCCGGGGCTGTTGCTGGCCATGCCAGTCTTGGGGGTATGCATGGTGTTGGGTGAGGTGATCGGTCAGGTGTGGATGGACACGAGGTTGCAGGCCCGTTTTCGCCACGCGCGGTCGCTGAAGATCCGAAGGGCCGAGGTGGAGACGGCTTGATGGGAGATGGGGGCGTTGAGTTTGGGCTTGTCGTGGGGGCGCACTTGGCTATTCCCGGAAGGCGATGAATGCTTGGCAATTTTGGACCCTGAATGCGCTCAGCGGAATCTTGGTGCTGTTGGTGGTGATTCAGTATTTTCTGAGCCAGGATGTGGGCCGCCTCCAGCAGGTGGTGATGGGGGAGCAGCGCGAGGTGCAGCAAGCCCAGGCGTCTGAGCAGGTGTTGAGGGCGCTGGCGCTGCGGGTCGCTCAGATTTCGGAGAGTGAACCTGATCTGAAGAATTTGTTGTTGAAGTATAACTTGCGCGTGAATCCAAGCCCTACCCCATGAGTGACGCTTCTCCATCTTCGAACGGAAAGACCTATTCCGCGTTTTGGCCGCTTTTGCCTGTGATGGTGGTGTTGGTGGTGATCAATGGATTTCAGCTTCGCGCAACGTTCGAGCAGCGCGCGGCGATGAACCGGTTGTCGGCACAGTTGGAGACGGTTCTGCCCCAGGCTCGATTGATCAATGAGACGATGGTGGGGTTAAGCCGAGATGTTTTGAATATGGCTCAGTCGAGTGCGGGAGCGCGTAAGATTGTGGAGGAGTTCCAGATTCGGCAGACGCAACCGGCGGCGACTGAAGGCTCTCCTGAGGTGGTGACCCCTTAGAGGGTGGTGGTCTCAGAGGATTGGAGTTGTGGTCAATCTAAGTAGCACAGACTTCAACTTCAACGCGCATCTCTCTTGATTCTGGTCCGCGATAGGTGCCGCGGGTAGGGGGAACGTCATGATAGTCGCGCCCCACGGCGACCCGAACGTATCGGGGATCGACCAGTTGGTTATTGGTGGGGTCAAGGCCAAGCCAGCCCCAACCTGGGAGGTGGACTTCACACCAGGCATGGGAAGCTTGCGTTCCGCGTAAGGCCCCGGGTCCAGGATTGGTGAAGAGGTAACCGCTGACATATCGGGCCGGAATCCCCAGCGAGCGACAGAGTCCAATCATGACGTGGGCAAAGTCTTGACAGACACCGCGGCGGAGGCGGAGGACGTCATTCATGTGGGTGTGAACTTGGGTAGACTCGGGGCAATAGTCAAACTCCCGATGCAGCCCGTGCATCAGATGAAGCACGGTTTGCCGAACGTCTTCCCTCCGGGGAGCCAGGTCAACCGCCAGGCGCCAGGCGGGAAGGTCA
>JBDNCR010000284.1:0-3424 GCA_046719555.1 Verrucomicrobiia bacterium
GGATGTAGGTCGGATGTCCTC
Organism: Verrucomicrobiia bacterium; assembly: GCA_046719555.1. GTDB lineage: Bacteria > Verrucomicrobiota > Verrucomicrobiia > Methylacidiphilales > CALFVM01 > CALFVM01. The sequence continues at coordinate 22 of JBDNCR010000284.1, forward strand.
ATCCGACATGTGGAAGGGGATGGCGCATGGGGACAGTTGGCCTCTACGGGCGATCGATGGAAAGGCCGAATAAAGAATAATGGGACTGACCCCACTGCTGATGCGCCCTACAGGAGGGATGGCGCATGGGGAGACACGCCCGACAGGGGCCGAGGGGAGGGATGGCGGGTGGTGGGATGGGGCCGAAAGGGGTGTGGGTCGGTTTGAACTGGTCAAATGGGTTTGAGACGCTTTGATGTCCGGTTCACCGAAGTTTATGCACGCCTTTCATTGGAAGAACGGAAAGCTCTATGCCGAGGAGGTCTCGGTCGATCGTTTGGCAGCGGCGCATGGGACGCCCCTTTATGTTTATTCCAAAGGGACGGTGTTAGGGCATTATGAGCGGTTGATGGGGGCGTTGGAGGGTTTGGAGGCTACGGTTGCTTACGCGGTGAAGGCGAATTCCAATTTAGCGGTGTTATCGATTCTCGCTCGGGCGGGTTCAGGATTTGATATTGTCAGCGGGGGTGAGTTGTTTCGGGTGTTGCAGGCGGGTGGGGACCCGGGTCGATGCACCTTCGCCGGGGTGGGCAAGACCCGCGAGGAGATCGAGTTTGCGTTGGATCAACGGATCTACGCGTTCATTGTGGAGAGCGAGGCGGAGTTGAAGTTTATCGATGAGGTGGCCAGGCGGAGGAAGAAGAAGGCGCGGGTGGCAGTGCGGGTGAATCCGAATGTCGATGCCGGGACGCATCAGAAGATCACGACGGGGACTTATGAGAATAAGTTTGGGATCGCCTTTGAGGAGGTGGAGAAGCTGTATGCCCGGGCGAATCGGCTGAAGCATGTGAAGTTGCACGGGGTGCATATGCACATTGGATCGCAGATCACGTCGGTGGAGCCGTTTCGGAATGCTTTGAGGAAGATGGTGCCGTTGGTGGACCGGCTGCGGAATCGTTTTGGTTTGGAGTTTTTTGATATCGGGGGCGGGTTGGGGATTGTTTATGACCCGGCCCTGGCAAGCGGTCAGGAGGGTTGGTGGACCGGTCGATCGAGGCGACCGTTGACGGTGGAGGATTATGCGCGAGGGGTGGTGCCGTTGGTCCAGCCTCTGGGGATGAAGATTGTGGTGGAGCCGGGGCGGTTGATTGCGGGCAATGCCGGGATTTTGGTTGCGCGGGTGTTGTATGTGAAGAAGACAGCGCGGAAGAATTTCGTGATTGTGGATGCGGCGATGAATGATTTGATCCGTCCGTCGTTTTATGATGCCTACCACGAGATTGTCCCGGTGCGGATTCAGGGGCCGAGACGGACGGTGAAGACGGATGTGGTGGGACCGGTGTGCGAGTCGGGGGATGTTTTTTGCAAGGACCGGGTTCTTCCGGAGTTGGTGGCGGGGGATTTGATCGCGTTTTTGAGCGCGGGAGCGTATGGGTTCACGATGGCGTCGAATTATAACTCGCGACCGCGAGCGGCCGAGGTGTTGGTGGCGGGCAAGACGGCGTTGTTGGCGCGGCGTCGGGAGTCTTTGCAGGATCTGATTCGGGGAGAGTCGACGGGATGAAGCTGGATTTTGTGAAGATGACGGGGGCGGGCAATGATTTTGTCTGCGCGGATAATCGGTCGGGTCGGCTGAAGCTGAGCCGGAAAAGGATTGCAGCGCTTTGTCACCGTCATTTTGGGGTGGGTGCGGATGGGGTGCTTCTCCTGGAGAAGCCGACACGGGCCGGGGAGGATTGCCGGATGCGTTATTACAATGCGGATGGCGGGGAGGCGGAGATGTGTGGGAATGGGGCGCGTTGTTTTGCTCGGTTCGCTCGGGAGGTGCTGCGGTGGCGTAAGCCGATGCTCCGGATGCAGACCAAGGCGGGGTTGGTGACGGCAGAGTTTTTCGGGGAGGAGGTTCGGGTGGGGCTGACGGCTCCCGGACCGATTGCGGGTCCCCTGCCGTTGCAGGTGGACGGGGCAACGTTGGAGGTCTGGTCGGTGAATACCGGGGTGCCGCATGCGGTAGTGTTGGTGGAGGAGGCGGGAGCGGTTGATGTGATGAGCTGGGGCCGAGCTCTGCGTTGGCATGAGGCGTTTGCGCCGAAAGGGACGAATGCGAATTTTGTCGAGCGGCTGAAGGCTGGGCATTTGCGGGTGCGAACGTATGAACGGGGGGTGGAAGGGGAGACTCTGGCGTGTGGGACAGGGGTGACGGCGTGTGCGTTGGTGGCGGCGCGATTGTTGGGATGGGCCAGCCCGGTGCGGGTCAAGGTGGAGGGCGGCGCGGTTTTGGAGGTAGGTTTCAAACCGACCGGGGACGGTTTTGCCGAGGTGACGTTGAAGGGCCCCGCAACCTTCGTTTTTCGAGGAAGTATCGATGTTTAGAGGAACTTTGACTGCGTTGGTGACGCCGTTCCGGGATCGCTTGGTCGATACGGCGGCCTTTGAACGGTTGATTGAGGGCCAGATCGAGGCGGGGCTGGAGGGGATCGTGCCGGTGGGGACGACGGGGGAGTCACCGACGCTGAGCCATGATGAGCATGTTCGGGTGATTGAGTTGGCGGTGCGGCGGGCGAAAGGTAAGTTGAAGGTTTTAGCAGGAACCGGGTCGAACTCGACCCAGGAGGCCATTGAGTTGACCCATGAAGCGGAGCGGGTGGGTGCAGATGGGGTGTTGCTGGTGGCGCCGTATTACAATCGGCCAACGCAGGAAGGGTTGTTGGCTCATTTTACGGCGGTGGCGGGATCGACCGATTTGCCGGTGATTCTTTATTCGATTCCGGGCCGGTGCGGGGTGGAGATCGGGGTGGAGACGGTAGTGCGTTTAGCGGAGACGCGGAAGAATATTGTGGGGATCAAGGAAGCCGGGGGATCGATTGAGCGTTTTTCGCAGTTACGTTTGGCGTTGCCGGAGAGTTTTCAGATTTTGTCTGGGGACGACAGCATGACGCTTCCGGCGATGGCCGTGGGGGCCTGCGGGGTGATCAGTGTGGCGTCGAATGTGGCTCCGAAGCGGGTGAAGAAGTTGGTGGGGTTGGCGTTGGCGGGCCGTTTTGATGCGGCGTTGAGGGAACATTTGGAGTTGTATCCGTTGTTTAAAGATCTGTTTTTGGAGAGTAATCCAGCTCCGGTGAAGGCGTTGATGTCCCGGGGTGGTTGGATGACCGATGAGGTGCGTTTGCCGCTGGTGCCGATGAGTGAGGCCAATCGGGCGCGGTTGTTTGCGGTGGCCGACCGGGTGAGTTTGGAGTGAACGAGTGATGACAAGAATTGTGATGGTGGGGGCGCGGGGGCGGATGGGGCAGGCGATTATTGGCTTAGCGCAACGGGATCCGGCGTATGAGATCGTGGATGAGGTGGATGTGGGCGATGCGATCGGGGCCCAATTTGGGGCGTGTGACACGGTCATCGACTTTACCCATCATACGGCCACGGC
>JBDNCR010000285.1:0-3418 GCA_046719555.1 Verrucomicrobiia bacterium
TCCCGACCGAATTCACCGGATTCACACCAGGCGCAATATTGGAACCGGTAATCGTCACGCCGAATTGAGCCTGGAGCTGAAGGTCCGAAGAGCCAGTGACATTGATCGTCGATCCATCAATGTTCAAGAAACGCCCCGCACCCAGATACCCGAGGCCACCTCCATCGACGTAAAAGGTGTTCCCCGGATTAACGATGATGTCTCCCTCGCTCGCGGAGAAAAAGGTGTCGGTGATGTTGAAACTCGAGTTGTTGAAAACAATGGCACCTTCCTCGGCAAAGAAGCCGATAAAGTCGAGGTCGAGTTTAAAGGTAGGAGCCGCCACGAGATTCTGAAAGGTGATCGCGGCCTGGTTGGGCGCTAACCCGGTATCCGAACCGACGGAAAAGAAGACCGTCGCGGAGGGGTCAGGGTTGGTGATCGTTGGGAACGCCGTGACGGTCAGACTTCCGAAATCAAAGGCGGTGAAACCCCCAACGGCCGAATCCGGATCTGAGGAAAAGACGCCTCCTGGAGTTGCCAAACTTCCCGGCTGACCACCACTCGCCAGGGTCAATGAAGATCCAGCGGATAGCGTGACGGCGGGTCCGGGTCCAAGTTCTCCCGAATCGTAAGGGAACACCTCCAAGGTCAGGGCATCGAAGGTTGCCGCGTTAAGGGTTTGCGTTCCAGTCAGACCTAACAGGTCGTCCAAGGTGGTGATCACCACCCCAACGGTCTGATACCCCTCGCTGTCCAAGAGCCGCTCCTGCCGCTCCACCACCCGCTCAATGTCACGCTCGCTCGGTAGGGTGCGGCGCCCCCGAATCAAACGGGAGGTGCCCAGAATGGTCGCCACATTCACCGTCACCGGCTGAGGAAGCTGCGTGACGTTCGGTGGAAGAATCAACATCTGGCCCGGGCCAAGCGAACGCATCTGGTTGCTGCCCTGCCGGGTCACGTTCATGCGCCCCTCGAGAACCAGCAAGCGCATGGTCCCATCCGTCGAGCGTTGAACCAGAACTGTCGTTCCCGTGATGGCCGCGGTCACCGCCCCCGATTCAATCTTGGCCCCGCCAAGTTTCGGGGGAACCTGAAGCAAAGCGGTTCCCTGCTCCACTTGGAACCGCCGATTCTCCGGGTTGTAGGAAAACACCGTATTCGATCCCAACCGAGTCAATGTTTTGTCGTTAAACTCAAGTTCCGCCAGGGAACGCTGACCCGTCCGAACCAGATCAGCCGGTTGAATCGTGGCATTCAGCCGAGCCGCCTGCGGAGCTCGACCCGGCTTTTGAAATTGGACCGTGCCCTCCACTTCAGTAAATCGGGCGTCGCGAAGCTGGGCGACAGCCAAGGGTAATTCAGCAAACAACAACCCAGTCGCCAACGCGACGTACATCAACTTCATTTTGTTAGTCAATCGAAGTGGGGGTCAACTTAGCAAGTCTTAATTTTTAAGGGAATTGTGTTCCCTCCACTCCCCGCGAGCGGCTCCGGCCTATTGGATCTGATGCATCCAGGTTTCGATCGCCAGCGGGGCCAGCCCGTCCCGACCCGCTGGCTCGTAACGGACCGTCACCCGAAACATCCCCCCAAGCGGCACCCCCTCGTGGTTGAGCAACTCGACCGGCTCAATCTCCGTCCGGATCGTTCCCGGAAACCTCTCACTTGGCATCTCATACTCCCCAGCAGTCAAAGGCACGGCACGGACTTCTTCGAGCCGATCCGCCAGCAAGGCCTGAATCTGACGTTCCTTTCGCAGAGCAATCGCCGCATCCACCCCAGCCTTCAGGGCTCCCATGAGACTGACCACCGCCACAGCAAAGATCGCCAGCGCCAGCATCAGTTCAATCATCGTAAATCCACGCCGGTTCATCTGAGAAAGCGGGCCGTTTCCAAAAAACGACCGGTCAGAGGATCGACCTCAACTTCCACATAAGCCCCCTCCCGGGCAATCCGCAGGTGCATCGGACCCACCACCCCCGTCGGATCGAACCGCCACATCTGATCCTCAGGCACCTGCCAAGGCTCATCTGGGGAGCCACGCAACTGAAGTTCAACCGCCGGGTCAAGCCGGACCACCTTGGCGGGCGAACCGTTCCCCTCCCCCTCCGATTTCGGAGGCAGGGACACAATCTGTTCGGCGGTAAATTGAATTCGCCACGGGAGCCGATCTTGAATGGCACGAAAACGGGTGCCCCGGACCAGATCCGAGATCTCTTGAACATCCGCCTGCAAGCGCCCCTCCAAACCAAGGGTTCGAACCGTGAGGAAAAGGAAGCCCAGCATCAGCACAATGATCGAGACCGTCAGGATCATCTCGATCAGCGTAAATCCCCCCGCCCCGCACCGGCTTGCCCCGCAGGAAGCACTGCGCCCCCATCTACTCGGTCGTCCAATTCCCGATATCATCGTCCGTGTTCGGTTTCCGGTCGGGCCCGGCCGAGAAGAGGTCAAACCCGGACGGGTTGCGACGCCCAGGATAAACGTAAATGTACTCCTCACCCCACGGATCTTTTTTAATCTGATCCATCAACTGCTGCCAACGTCGGGGAACCGGGGGTGTCGTCGGTCGAACCACCAACGCCTGAAGCCCTTGCTCTGTCGTCGGCAACATCTGGTTATAGGTCTCGTAAGTCCGCAGTGCGATCGAGAACGTTTGAATATCCGACTCCGCCGCCGTGATCTTGGCATATTCGCCCAGGCCAGTCAGCGACCGGATGCCCAGACCCATCAGCAAGACGATGATCCCAAGCACCAGCATGATTTCAAAAAGCGTAAAGCCGCCGGCGGCCCGTCGATGCGTGCAGAAGTTCATGGTTCAGGTAGCTGGAGTTGGGGTTCTTCGAGAATTGACGGGGCAGGAAGCAAATCAGGCCCAGAAAGCCGGGTCAGTTCAAGACGGATATCTTTCAGCACCAATGGAGGAAGTTCCCCTCCTGTCTGACCCCGCTGGACAATCACCATGTTCTCCCCGGCCGAAAACCAGGTTCCCGGAATAAAAAGCGCAATCGGCCTCCACCCGGCATACTCCCAGCGATCTCCCTTCTGAAGGATTCCCGGATCGTCAAGGCTCGGAATCGTCGGCACCACCGACAAAGGCCCATGTCCATTCACCCAAACCTCCAGAGCCTCACCCACCTCCGGTCCGGAAACCTCCGCCCGAAAGACCCCGGCTTCCGGAACGTTTGCCAAATCAAAAGCCACTTCGGCTCCTTCATCCACCCGCACCGGGGCCAAGGACAGAACCGCGTCGATCGAACGTGGCCGAACCCGATCACTCCGGGCCAGACGCACCCCCTCATTCGTCTCATCCTCCCGCAAAATGCGCGTTTCACCGAGAACCACCCGCGGCGCGCGATCCGATCCAGTTGCCAAAACCTCTCGGGAACCGAGCCATACCACCGAAACCCGGAGAAACGCCCCCACGGCCTGGGAA
>JBDNCR010000286.1:0-3410 GCA_046719555.1 Verrucomicrobiia bacterium
TTTTCAACCCCTGCTGAGGGGGGATGCGGCTTGTTGGGCGATTTCGTCAATGCGGCTAGCCAAGGCAGCGGTCCCATCGCGATAGCCCTGGGCAATGGCTTGGCGGAAACGGGGGAGTTGCTCCTCGAAGCGTTGAAAGAGGTCCAGGCCGGGAGCGTGATCGTAGCTATAATCGCCGTAGTGGAGTTCACGGATAAAGTGGACGTTGATGTATTGCTCGACCAGACCCGCAATGGGGAAGCAGAGGACCGGTTTGTGAAAATGAAGCGCCTCGCAAATGAGGTTATGCCCACCGTTGATGACGGCGTAGGAGCATGAGGCCAGGTCCTCCAAAATCGTCCGCTCATCATAGGCCCGGTAGGTGATCGGGCCTTCCGAGCCAGTTCGTTTGGCCCCGTAGCAAAGGACTGGCCGCCCGGTTTGCCGGAGACACTCGATCAGTTCGGGAAATTGGGGAATGGAAAGGTAAACGAGGATATGGCCCCGGTCAGACGGGGTGAACTGGTTAAGTTCGGGACGGACCACCCCGGAAAAAAATTCGTCGGTGATGCCACGGCGTTGGCGGCGGGGTGGAAGGAAAAAGGAAGAGATGAGATTGTGGCGGGTCCAATCGTAGAGCAGATAGTCGTTGAGCAGGGTGAGGCGGTGGATGAACCGTAGTTCGGGAGGAACCGGATATTCAGCGCTCTTCAAAATATGGGTGTGGTCCACCGACAGGCAAAAACGTCCGGTGAGCCGGGCATAGATTGGAGTGAAAAATTCGCGGTCGGCAATGAGAAGGTCTGGCTTCCAGGCCCGCACCAACTGGTGAATGCGCCCGCAAATCGAAGGGATCTGGGCAAGGCGAAGCGCAATCTGAGCCACCGTTCCGGGCAGGTCCAGTCGGCGATGTTTATGGCGGGTGTGCAGGACGGGAACGCGAAGAACCGGGTAACGGTCGCCCACCACTTCCGGAACACGGCCCCCGCCCACCAGATGGAATTGGTGCTGGGGCAGATGAGCCAGAAGCGACAGGGTGCGCATGATATGGCCATTGGTATTGCCCATGACCCCGTAAAGAATGCGCGCCATCGGAGGAGCGTCAGGGAATCGGAGGCGATTGGCAAGGGGGGAGTTCAACCTGCGGATCTTGAGAGAAAAGATGAGGAAAGGCGGACCGGGCGAGCTTGAGACTTTCCGGCATCAGTTGATAGCCGACATGGCCCTGCCGAAACTCGCGGTAGAGCGAGCCGGGCCATTTGCGGTGAAGCTGTTGAAGCAGGTGCGGCGGCGCAATACGATCAAAGGTGCCAGCAAAAAGAAGGATCTGCTGGGTCGGGATGATCGGTGTTTGCCACGAGGGACATAACAAGCGGAGGTGTCGTCGGGCGTCCTCACGAGAAAGGCCATCGGCCCGGGCCTGACGACGCAGCACGCGCGCGGCCGGGCTTTCCCAAATGGCGTGATCAACACAGGCGATGGGTTCAAGCAGCCAGGCGGTGGAAAGACTCGATTCAAGGCCGAGGAGGAGGCCCCCGATCCATCCGCCGTAGCTGGTGCCCCACAGTCCAAGATGGGGCACACCCCTGGTTTTCAGAGCCGCGGCAATCCATCGCAGTTCAATGACAGCCTGACGAATGGCTTCCGCCGTGAGGATAAAGTTCGCACTCAAGGCCGCCTCCCCAGTCCAGAGATGAGGCGGACGACGCCCGTAGTGAAACGGCAGATGAAAAAACATGGCGCCCCATCCCAAGCGATTGAGCGTCTTTGCCCAAAGCCGATAACCAACGTCCGAAACCGACATGACCCCATGGAGCAGGAACATCACCGGCGACTGCCAGCCACGCGGTCCCGGCCAGTAGTGGAGGTGAACATGATCGTTGTCGGGCCAGCCGATCGGATAGGGACTGGGATGCGACCAAGGACCACCTTCAGGAAGATTGGCCGGTGGGCTGTTGCGCGGAATGGCAAAATAATCGTCGGGGGAAACCAAGGCGAATTGATCGACATAGGCCCGGAACTGAGCGCCCGTGATCCGTCCAGCGCGACGCCGAAGTTGGAGGGCATTAACCCAGGCAAAGGAAGCTCCATCAATGGCCCGGGCGAGACTGTCTTTCAACAGGCTCATGGTTGGCTCCAACGTTGCTGGGCGGTGTGGGGAAGTTCCAAGGGGGCGAGGTTTCGCGATTGCTGGATCTCCGCCAGCATGGTGCGCCACGCCTGTTCCACCGCACCGGTCAAGGCCGCTTTGGCCTCCTTCTTATTCAACGTCGGATCAAGCTCAAGCGGCTCACCAACCTTCAAGAAGATCCGGGGCCGTCGCCACCAAAGACGGATGTCGTAGAGTTGGTCTGCACCGATCAGGAGAACCGGCTGGACCCGACACGGAGCAATCGCACAGAGCGACGCCACACCATCGCCGAGGGAGCATCCGCCCAAAACAGAGGTTGGGCCTGAACGAATGCCCCCCTCCGGGAACATCAAAACGCGCCGCTGCTGTCGGAGTCGGGTCGTCGCCGCACGAACGGCGGCAAGATCGTGCCGAGCCCGGTCAACCGGGAAGACGTCCAGGGACGTGAACAGCCATCGGCTCACCGGATGAGCAAAGAGACCGCGGGTGGCCATGAAATCGAGTTTTTTAGGGAGAAACCCGGCCAAAAAAGGGGGATCAAAATGACTGGTATGATTGGAAACCACCAGAAGGGGTCCGTCGGCCAGGCGTGCAGCATGGAAGACCTCCACCCGGCAAAGGAGGCGAAGGCAAAGCCCGCATAGGGTCGCAGCGATCCAGTAACAAAGTGTCCTCACAGTCAGGCGGCCGCTAGGCCGAAGCACGGTGTTGGGCAAACCAGGCAGCCCCGAGAAGAGCCGCTTTATCGTTGAGAATGATCCGAACCGGAATCCGAGCCAGAACCTCGCGCAGAGGCCCCGTTCCCCGGAACGTCGCGGCAAAGACTTCCGGATCAAGGGACGGGAGAAGTTTGGGAATGATGCCGCCCCCCAGGTAAATACCTCCGGTGGCCATCAGTTTGAGGGCCAGGTTGGCCGCTTCCATGGCATACAGCTTCAGAAAAAGCTGGTTGGTGTGCCGACACACCGGACATCGGCTCTCGTTGCCAGCCTGACTGACGGCAGCCGCAGGAAGGCCCCGTTCCATTTCCTCCGCCAGCCACGCGGGCGTGCGGGTGCCGGAGCGGGAAAGCGTAAAGTGATAAAGGCGCATGAAGCTGCGGCCGGCCAGGAACTCCTCCCAGCCCGGAGAGGTGCACTGGGGCCGCACAAACTGGTAGAGGGCCAGGGTCTCCTCGTCACGGGGCGAGAAGTCACAGTGCCCCCCTTCACAAGCAAAGGGGTGATAACGGAGACCGTCCCAGAAAAGACCGGCCTCCCCTAAACCAGTGCCGGCGGAAACCACTCCACGATTGCCCGTG
>JBDNCR010000287.1:0-3406 GCA_046719555.1 Verrucomicrobiia bacterium
CCGCCACCCGCTCCGGAACCGATCGGTGCAGCCGATTCCGTAACTTACCCTCCCGCATTTCAAACCGTAACAAATCCCGATACTCCGGTCGGTGCACGGTCTGAAAACCACCGCACCGCCAGCCCATCCCTCCCCGTTTCCTCTCACCCTTCCAAACCGTCGCGCAAGCCCCATCTCCAAACAGACAAGCACTAATCAGAACCCCGGCGTCATCGTCCAAATAAAAGGCTGCCGACGAAAGTTCCACCGCCACGCAAGCCACCGTGGCCTCCGGCTCTGCCGCCAAAAAACCGGCCGCAGCTCGCAGCATCGGAATCGCCGCGCCGCAGCCCAACCCCACCAGATCATTCAAATAAGTGCCCGCGCCCAACCCGACTTCCTCGGCAACATAACTCGACACCCCCGGACACAAATAACCCGTGCACGTGCAAACAAACAACGCATCCACATCACCTACCCCAACCTCCGCCCGAGCCAATGCCTCGCGCAAGGCGCGCCCTGCCAACGCGGGGGCCCGAGTCCGGAACCGTTCATTCAAGCCATCGGCATCCTCCACAAACAAAACCTCCAACGGCTCCACCGCCAGGTATCGCCCCTCAATGCCATTCTCCCGGCACAGCACCCGTTCCAACAACCGTCGCGACCCGGGTTGAAGTGACCGCACCCGATCACTTCGCGACAACGCTTCCCAGCACTCCTCTTGCCGAAAATACCGATCGGGAACCGCTGTTCCAATCCCGTGCAACATCATCATGACATCCATCCCGCTAATGCCCGAATCGGCAACCAACCCCGCGCCGCACTTTCCCCCACCCACGGTTGCCATCGGGAGGACATCAAAAAAGCCTGCACCACCTGCGCCACCTTCACCGCACGACCAAATCGTCGGCGCAACCGTTCATCCAACTGACCTGCGCCATCACCCCAGCTCCACTTCCCCTGCCAAAAACCCACCACCAGCTCCGTGGCCAAACGCGCCCCCTCCAGTGCCATCGCCATGCCCTTGCCCGTCAACGGAGGAATAAAGACCCGCGCATCCCCCACCGCCATGACCTCCGGCGGTAATTCTGACCAGCCAAAGCGGACCCCCGCCACGCTGCTCAGCGAGCCCTCCTCCCATCCCTCGGCATCCATCACCCAACCCGCCACCCGCCTCAGCCCTGCCGACTCCAGCAACCCGGCCAAGCGCTCCGCCGGATTGCCGGTTCCCGCTCTCACCCCAGGGTCAGCACGGAACAACCCGCTCACATTCACCGAACCGTCCCCGACCCTGGTTAGCCCCACATAGCCACTCCGCCCCGCATGCATCTCCAAATCTGCCCCCAAGTCCATCCCATACAAGCGACACTTCATCGCAAACCACGGAGAACTCGGATCCCGCCGCCGCCCCGTCGCCAGCACCCGACCCACCCCAAAAACCGGCTCCACCCGCCGCCCCTCAACAATCTCACCCCCGCCCCTCTCCACCATCTCGCGTAATCGCAACTCCAACTCCGGACGCGCCCATGCCACCGCCGCCTCCTCCAACCGAAACGTGGCAACCGCCCGCTCCCCAAGCCACCACCGAACCGTCCGTTTTACCCCCTGCACCGGCGGCACCAGACCCAACTCTTGCCAGACCTCCGGCGACACTCCGCGAAGGAACTCTCCGCAAACCCGATGACGGGGCGTCCGCCCCCCCTCCCAAACCACCACGGGCACACCTCGCCGCACCAGCCCGGCCGCCACCGCCAACCCCGCCAAACCTCCTCCCATCACCTCGATCCGTCCCCCGCTCATGCTTTCCTCCAGGCCACCAGCCGATACCATCCCAGCCGACTTAACTCCACCCGCCACTCCCACACCTCACGTTCAAGACCTAGCAAACCGGGTAACTCCTCCCCATCAAATCCACCCCCGATGCTCACCCAGCCATCGTGGCGACTCACCTCCCCCATTCCCAAAAGCGAGCTCGCCAATAAAAACATCCCCTGAGCCCAAGCCGAGCGCCACGGCTCCTGCGCGACCACAGCCCTAACGCCTCCCTCCATCAACCGCTGCCCTAACCGACCCAGCGCCTCGTCGGTCAACTGATGCAGCAACAAATTAACCATCATTCCGTGATAGTCATCCCAACCTCTAAAATCCTCCACTGGCTGCCGATACCACTTCGCCTCCTTGGGCCACCCTCCCGCCGCTTCGACCACATCCAACCCATCCACCTTCCAACCCTGCCGCCTTAACGCCAACGCCAGCTCACCATCGCCCGCACCAACCTCCAACCACGGCTCCCCGACCCTCCCAACCTGTTCCATCGCCGCTTCAAACCACGCCACCGTCCCCGCCACCCGATTCAAATGACGTAAGTCAGCCCGATTCTCCAGCGCCAACCGGTCCTCGGGACACAAACCATCCAGCCACTCCGGCTCCACCTTCCGCATCACCCCCTACTCTTGCACACCCCTGCCAACTCGCCAATCCCCTTGCCATCAACCTAAAAGACTGAGACCATCCCCTAAGCTTGTGACCTGAAATGAGCACCGCATCCAATCCTCTTAACCTTCTGACCGTCAAAGAAACCGCCGATTACCTCCGTATTCCCGTCCCCACCGTCTATTACCTCGTCCAGCGTGGCCAACTCCCCGCCATTCAAATCGGGGGACGTTGGCGCATCAAAAAAGATCGGCTGGATGAAGAAGTCCTCAAACTCAACGACGGAACCTCGGGCAAAAGCGTTGTTTCCAACGCCCGAATCCTCGTCGTCGACGACCAACAAGAAATTCTCGATCTTCTCCAAATGGCCCTTTCCAGCAAGGGCTATAAACCCGACACCATCTCCTCAGGCAACGCCGCCCTCGACCTCCTCCAAAAAACGCCCTACGACCTCATGTTCCTCGACCTCCACCTCCCCGACATCTCTGGGGAGGAACTCTTCGAAAAAGCCTCTGACCTGCAACCCGATCTGCACGTGGTCATCATGACCGGCTTCTCCACGGTCCAGAGCCTTGAAAAAATCCTCGCCTGCGGCCCGGTCACCGTCCTTCAGAAACCGTTTAAAATTGAGCAACTCCTCCGCGTGACCCGTCTCATCCTTGGCCAACCGGCCTGACCCCTTTCCCTCCCCAAACCCGCGGCAGCCTTAGACGGCGACTCGACCGCCGTCGGCAAACCCGTGGTCCGCCCCCTCACCCCAAAACCGCATTACCCCAACCGATCCGGTTCGCTCCCGGCTCCGTCCCGGGCCAGAAGCTCCGCCCAGCCCACCCATCGAACTCCACCCCACGAAGCTAAGCCCACCCCTGCCATCGTCGCCCATGGCATCAACCATCCCCCCGCATCCAAAACCACAAACGAAGTCGCTGCCAACAGCACCATCAACCCAGCGAGCCCACAAACCGCTCCCCACCTCGACCGCACCCCACCCCAC
>JBDNCR010000288.1:0-3396 GCA_046719555.1 Verrucomicrobiia bacterium
GGGCGGGGAGCGGCTTTGAGAGCTCGTCCTCCGTTGCCGAGGATGGAGCTGGCCAGGGTTTTGCCTTCGTCGGCAGCGGTTTGTCCGTAGATGTCGATGTTCAGGAGTTCGCCGAGGTAGGCGACGGCGGCTTGAAAGAGATAGACCATGGCGCCGAGGTGGATGGGATCGACCCGACGGACACGGACGGCAAGACAGGGTTTACCGCGGCGGGCCAGTTCAGATTCAAAGGCGCGTCGTTCGGCGTCAAAGACGGCTTCGAGGGAGGCGGCGTCGTGTCGGCTTTTGCCGGTGGGTTTGCGAAGTTTGAGTTCGACTTCGGGCCGGTCGCGGGTGAGGGCGATGGGGAGCTGGAGGTCGATTCCTTCGGCAAGGGTTTGAAGCTGGGCATAGACGTCTCCGACGCAGGCGCGGGATTGGCTGGGACCCCCGGTGGTGGGTTTGCCGTCGCGGTCGGTGGCTTTGGAAAGGCTTTCGGCCATGAAATGGCAGGTCCAGGCGGCGAAGCCATCGAGCCGCTCGGAAAAGGGGAGCCAGACCCAGGTGGAACGTTTTCGGGCCGTCAGATTGAGGTAGAGGGCCCCGGCGAGGGCGAGGGCAGGATTATCTCGCCAACTTTTTCGCAGGCAGATGCGGTCCATTTTCATGGCCGCTTTGAGGACGGGATCGATGGCTCCACCCCCGACGGCCACGGGCAGGAGGCCAACGGCCGTTAGGCCAGCGAACCGACCTCCGACGTCGTCAGGGTAGGGGATCAGGGAGGCGCCGATTTCGACGGCAAGTTCGCGGAGGCATCCCCGGTCCATGTCGGTGGAGACGATGAAGTGGCGGCCGGCTTTGCGGGCGCCGACGGCTCGTTCGATGATTTGGCGAAACCAGCGGAGGGCAGTCAGGGCTTCGGGTGAGGCGCCGTTTTTGCAGACGAGGACGATGCCGGTCTTTTTGGGGGAGATCCTGGCGGCCAGCTCGGCGAGGGCATCGGGTTCGACGGTGTTGGGGAAATGGAATCGTCGCCGGTTTTTGCCCTGGGTTCCAGCGGCCATGCCTTGGGCCATGGCGCGGCATCCGGCGAGCCCACCGCCGACGCCGAGGAAGATGATTTCGTCAAAGTCGACGAGGGTTTGGGCGAGGGTGCCGACTTGTTGGAAGAGTTTTTTGCGGTAGGGAAGGTCCCAGAAACCGACGGCGCCCCGTTTCCGCATGCGCTGGGCGGCGCCGACGGCGAGGTCGAAGCGGTCGGCAAGGGCGTCGAGTTCGGCGGTGGTCAGACCTGCGGGGCCGATGGTTTCGGCCATCGTTCCGGAAAGATCGACCCAGAGTCCGAGAGGCATGATGGCGGTTAGCGGTGGGCGATGACTTCGATCTCGACCCGTGCGCCTTTGGGCAGGGCGGTGACTTGGACGGTGGATCGTGCGGGGTAGGGTGAGGGGAATTCTGCGGCGTAGACTTCGTTCATGGGGCCGAAGTCGGCAAGGTCGATGAGAAAGACGGTGGTTTTGACCACGTCGTGAAGGGTGAGTCCTTCCGCGAGGAGCAGGGCTTTGATGTTGGCGAGGCAACGGGCGGTTTGTTCGCGGATGCCGGGTCCGACCAATTCGCCGGTGGTGGGGTCGACGGGGATCTGTCCTGCCAGGTAGATGAAGTCCCGGATGCGGACGCCTTGGGAGTAGGGGCCGATGGCGTTGGGGGCGCCAGGGCTGGAGATGGACTGTTTCATGGGCGGACTCCTCGGTGGCGACCGCCGGAACCGTTCCGGCTGGGTCGAAACAACGGGCAGGCTACAACCGGGTTAGGCGGTGTCAATCAGTCGGCGGGGGAGGGGCGGGGGCGATATTGCCGTTGCGCTAGGAGGATGCGGATGGATAGGCTGGAGGGCTGGGTATGAGTTCATTGAAGCGTGCGCTGGTCACCGGAATCACGGGACAGGACGGGTCGTATTTGGCCGAGTTTTTGTTGGAGAAAGGGTATGAGGTGCATGGGATTATCCGGCGTTCGAGCTCCTTTAATACCGACCGGATTGATCACATTTATTCCGACCCGCATTTCCCTTCGAGTAACCTGAGGTTGCATTACGGGGATTTGTCGGATGGGAGTGCGCTGGCTCGATTGATTGCCAAGATTGAACCTGACGAGGTTTATAATTTGGGGGCGCAGAGCCATGTGCGGGTCAGTTTTGATGCTCCGGAGTATACGGCGGATATTGATGCAACGGGAACGTTGCGGTTATTGGAAGCGATTCGTGAGGTGGGCATTGCCCCCCGATTTTACCAGGCTTCATCCAGTGAGATGTTCGGACTGGTGCAGGAGGTTCCGCAGTCGGAAAAAACGCCGTTTTATCCCCGCAGTCCCTATGGGTGCGCCAAAGTTTTTGCCTATTGGATAACGGTGAATTACCGGGAGTCTTATGGGTTGCATGCGAGCAACGGGATCTTGTTCAATCACGAGTCGCCGCGGCGGGGCGAGACGTTTGTGA
Organism: Verrucomicrobiia bacterium; assembly: GCA_046719555.1. GTDB lineage: Bacteria > Verrucomicrobiota > Verrucomicrobiia > Methylacidiphilales > CALFVM01 > CALFVM01. Next base: position 2,474 of record JBDNCR010000288.1, read on the forward strand.
CGCGGAAGATCACGCGGGCGGTGGCACGGATCAAGGCGGGTCTGCAAAAGAAGTTATTTTTGGGTAATCTGGAGGCGAAGCGGGACTGGGGGTATGCCAAGGAGTATGTGGAGGCGATGTGGCTGATGCTGCAGCAGCCGAAGGGGGATGATTACGTGGTGGCGACTGGGGAGACGCATAGTGTGCGGGAGTTTTTGGAAGTGGCCTTTTCGCATGTGGGTTTGGATTGGGAGGCGTTTGTGGAGGTGGATCCCCGGTATTTCCGGCCGGCCGAGGTGGAGTTGTTGATTGGGGATGCGACCAAAGCGCGGGAGAAGCTGGGGTGGGTGCCGAAGACGACGTTTGAGGACTTGGCCAAGCTGATGGTGGAGGCCGATATGGCGGCTTTGGCAGAGGAAATGTCGGGCAAAGCGAAGACCCGGTCAGGAGAGTAGGCGTGAGAAAAAGTGAGGAGGCCGGGATGATGCTGTTGGAGAATTTTGTTAATCCTCCCTCAGGTTATCGGCCCGTGCCGCTGTGGATTTGGAATGGAGAGGTGAGTCGGGAGCGGATTACGGAGATGTTGAAGCAGTTTCAGGAACAGGGGATGGGAGGGGTGTTCATTCATCCGCGACCTGGCTTGGTGACGGAGTATCTATCGCCGGCTTGGTTTGAGTTCTGGGGGTTTGCGCTGGAGGAGTGCAAACGCTTGGGTTTGGGTTGTCACATTTACGACGAGAATTCGTATCCGACCGGATTCGCCGGGGGGCACGTGATGGCGGATAACCCGTTGTGCACGCTCCGATTTATCGGGGCGACCCTCTACCCGCCAGGGGTGCCGGTGGCGGCTCGGGAGGAGGTGTTGGGAGTCTATGCGGTCTCTCCCGATGGGCGATCAGCCATTGGGGTGGGGCCGGAGGAGGCCGAGGCACGAGGCCGGGAGG
>JBDNCR010000289.1:0-3391 GCA_046719555.1 Verrucomicrobiia bacterium
AATCGGGGGGGTGACGTTGGTTGCTGGCGGGCAGGGCGGCGTTGGCCACGTTGGGGGAGGGGGCTGGGCTTGGGGTTGTTGGGGTGGGGGTTGGTGGGATGTGTGGTGGGACCTGAGGTGGAAGCTCCGCCGATGGTGGTGGCGGCGACGTATCGGTCGGGGTCGGAGGGGAGGGGGGAATCGGCGGCGAATCGGCCGTGGGAGGAGGTTTTTCGGGACGAGATTCTCCAGGGGTTGATTGTTGAAGCGTTGAGGGGAAATCAGGATTTGGCGGGTGCGGTGGCGCGGGTGGATCAGTTTCGGGCGGGGGCCAAGCAGCAGGAGGCGGCCTTGTTTCCTCAGGTGGGGCTGGGAGGCGATGCGGGGGTTCAAGGGGTGCGGGGGGGACCGCCGCTAACGCAGCGGGGTGGGGTGGGACGGTATGGTTTGGGGTTGCAGATGAGTTGGGAGGTTGATTTGTGGGGGAGGTTGAGGCGGTTGAATGAGTCGGCGCGGGCGCGGTTCCGGCAGCAGGAAAGGTTGATGGAGGCGGTGCAGGTTTCGTTGATTGGGCAGGTGGCGCAGACTTATTTTGTGTTGGCGGGGTTGGATGAGCAATTGGCCTTGGCCAAGGCGACGATTGCGGCACGGGAGCGGGCGTTGTCGATTGCTGAGGCGCGAAAGGAGGGCGGGGCGATTTCGGGTTTGGATTTGCAGCGGTTTGTGGCGGATGTGGCGTCGGCGAAGAATCAACGGCTGGCGATTGAACGGGGGGTGGCGCAGACGGAGAATTTGCTGAGTCTATTGTTGGGGAGGAATCCGGGGCCAGTGAAGAGGGGGAGGGATCCGTTAAGCGGACCGTTGGCGGGGACGTTGCCACCTGGTTTGCCGGCGGAGTTGCTGCGGCGACGTCCGGATGTGCTGGCTGCGGAGCAGGCTTTGGTTGCGGCGAATGCAGAGATCGGGGCGGCGATCGCCAATCAGTTTCCTCGGGTTTCGTTGGAGGCGACGTTGGGGTTGGCGAGTCCAAATTTGTTGCAGACGGTGGGCGGGTTGTTGCAGTTGGATCAGTATGTCTTTGATGGAGGGGCGAGGGCTGCGGAGGTGGAGTTGCGACGGGCGGTGTTTCGAGAGGCGCATGCGGGCTATGTGAAAACGGTGCTTGGTGCGGTTCGGGAGGTGGAGGATGCTTTGGTGGCGTTTCGGACGTTCCGGAGTCAGATTGCGGAGTTGGAACGACAGGTGGGGTCGTTGTCGACGGCTCTTGGGTTGGCCCAGGCGCGGTATGAGGCAGGGGTTTCAAGTTATCTGGAGGTGGTGAATGCGCAGCAGGAGTTGTTCGGGGCGCAGTTGGGTTTGGCGGAAGCGCGGGCGCAACGAGCGGTGGCGTATGCGTCGGTTTATCAAGCGTTGGGTGGCGGTTGGTCAGCGGGCCCCGCGCAGGCGGCAGAGGGAGTCGGAGGCGGACGTTCTGCAGTTCGGCGATAACGATGAGAGGCCGGGGAGAGACAGGGTGAGGCCGGAGGTGATTTTTTTTGATGCGGCTGGAACGATCATCCGTTTAGGGCGACCGGTCGGGGAGACCTACGCGGAGGTGGCACGACATTATGGGGCGTCGGTTTCGGCGGAGGAGGCGGAGCGGGGTTTTCGGCAGGCCTGGCAAGACTTGGGGCGAGCCGGAGGGCGATTTGCGAGGGCGTGGTGGCGAGAGGTGGTGTGGCGGTCTCTGCCTGCGGAGGTGAGGGAGGCCCCTTTTCCGTTCGAGGATTATTTTGAGGAAGTGTTCGAGGTGTTTGCTCGTCCGGAGGTGTGGCGGGTCTATCCGGAGGTGGAAGGGGTGTTGGCGAGGCTTGAGGAGATGGGGGTTCGCCGGGCGGTTTTGTCGAATTGGGATGGGAGGTTGCGAAGGATTCTGGAGGGGTTGGAGTTGGCGCAGTGGTTTGAGTGGATTGGGGTGAGTGAGGAGCTCGGTGCGGCGAAGCCTGACGAGGCGGTGTTTCGAGCCGCTGAGGCGGCGGTGGGTGTGGATGGTGGGCGAATCTGGTTGGTGGGGGACGATCGGGAGGCGGATGTGGGCGGGGCGATGCGGGCGGGTTGGACGGGTCGACTGGTTTTGCGACCCGATATCGATTTGGAATTGGCATTAGGCGAGGTATGGGAAGGGAGCAAAAGCTAATATTTAGGCGGAGGGTCCGCATCCTTTTTGACAGGGGCTCATTTCTTTCTAGGGTATGGGTGTCGCTGATTTTTAAAACGAATGTTTGACGTTTGAACTTATGAAGCAACTTGTCCTGCTCGCCACGTCTTCCCTCGGCCGTAAATATTTGGTTGCGATCACCGGGGCGGCCTTGGTCGGTTTTGTCATTGTTCACATGCTGGGCAATTTGCAGATCTTTGCCGGGGCGGATGCGCTGAATCAGTATGCGGTGTTATTGCACAGCAATGCGGCGTTGTTGTGGACGTTCCGAATTGGCTTGCTGGCGGTGGCGGTGGTGCATGTGGCGTGTGCGATTTCTTTGGCGGTGGAGAATCGCCGGGCGCGGCCGGCGGAGTATGTGACCAAGACGAGGATTCAGGCGACGCTGGCGTCGTTGACGATGGTGGCGAGCGGGTTGATTGTGTTGGGTTTCATTGTGTTTCACCTTCTCCACTTTACGGTGAAGGCGGGTCCGTTTGCGGATTATGCGTTGTTAAAGACGCAGATTGGTGGTGAGGGGCCTTTGGTTCCGGATGTGTATGCGATGGTCGTCCAAGGTTTTTCGAATGTGTGGATTTCGGCGTTTTATTTGGTGGCGGTGGGGTTGTTGTGTGTGCACATGAGTCACGGGATTGGGAGTATTTTTCAGTCGTTGGGTTTGCGGAATGCGAAGACGGCGATTTACACGGAGTGGTTGGCAAGAGGGGTGTCGTTGGTGGTGTTTGTGGGGATGGCATCGGTGCCGGCAGCGGTGCTGTTGGGGTATGGGAGATGAGAAGTTGAAACGGAGATAAGTGAATGCAACTTGATGCCAAGATTCCAACAGGTCCGCTGGCCCAGAAGTGGGAGAAACACAAGGGTTCGATTCGGTTGGTGGCGCCGAACAACAAGCGGAAACTCGAGATTATTGTGGTCGGGTCAGGGTTGGCCGGGGCTTCGGCGGCGGCGTCGTTCGGGGAGTTGGGTTATAAGGTGAGGTGTTTTTGTTTTCAGGACAGTCCGCGCCGGGCCCATAGCATTGCCGCCCAGGGTGGAATCAATGCGGCAAAGAATTATCAGAATGACGGGGACAGCGTGTATCGGCTGTTTTACGACACCATCAAGGGGGGAGATTTTCGGTCGCGAGAGGCGAATGTGTATCGGTTGGCGCAGGTCAGTGTGGACATTATTGACCAGTGTGTGGCCCAGGGGGTGCCGTTTGCCCGCCATACTCCC
>JBDNCR010000029.1:0-9779 GCA_046719555.1 Verrucomicrobiia bacterium
TCCCAACATCCCCAGTCCTACTCCCAACCCCACGGCCCAGAACCATTCCACAGGCAGAAAATACCGATCCGAAAACTTGGGCGACCATGAAATCGCCTCCAGGTAAAGCCACACCCCCACCCCAACTGCCAACACCTCCCACCTCCGCCTCAATCCCCAGCCCAGCACCCCCAAACCAATCAACCCCCACTCCATCGGACCCAACATCGCTTCTAACCGTTTCCAATACAAAGGATGCGGCACCGTCTCCCCAACCCCGAAATGGCCCCGCGCAAAATAATCCACCTCCCGGCCAATCTCCGCCCAACCTCGTCCCATCTCCCCCAACCACGGCCCGTGCAACGCCCCAAAGACCCCCAGACAGCCCGCCAACGTCCATCCCATTCCGGCCCACCATCGGCCACCACGCCACGCCACCCATCCGACCAAAAGCAACGCCGGAATCGCCGCGTAATAACGGGCTCCGACCGCCAACCCCAGAACACACCCAAACGCCCCGGCCCAGCTCCGACTCCGCTCTGCACCTGGACGCCTCGACCACATCACAGCCATCAAGGTCACCAAACCCAGCGTCGCCAAGTGCCAAGCATCCTCCTTAAACATCTGGGAAGCCTCAAAAAACCAAGGCCTCCCCAACGCCAAACCACCCGCCACCAATCCCGGCACCCAACCCGCCACCAACGTCACCACCGCACCCAAACACCCCACCGCCACCGCCATGGCCCCTCCCGAAAGCCAGCGCCCGGTCTCCGCCACCGCCTGGCCATCCTCCCGCACCCCCAGCCACCCCACCGCACCGTCGGCCACCGTCAACATCAACACCGGATGCCGCAGATTCCTCGTCCCCGTCATCACCTGCTCCACCTTGCTCGGCTCGTCCGGGTGATACACGAATGGAAAGTTAGCCGGGGGCCAATACAACCCCAAACCCACAACCATCAGAACCAACCCAACCCCCGCAGCGCATCGACCTGAACCCCGACACGGTCCCCACAACTCAACCATTTTGATCCTTCCTTTTAACCACCCTCCCTCGGAAATACGCACCAACCTCTCCCAAGACAAGCCCCGCCCCATCCACCCCGATGCCAAACGGCTTAAACAGGATTTTTCGATTTTCCCTTGAACACTCCACGCCGCGATAACAGATTATCTTGTAACCTTAACTTTCCTCAACCCATGCGCTCCTCCTCGTCCCCCGCCTTCAGCCTCGTCGAACTCCTGATCGTCATCGCCATCATCGCGGTTCTCATTGCCATCAGCATCCCGACCACCCAATTCGTCATCAGTCGCGCCCAAACCCAAACCACCATCTCCAACCTCCGCACCCTTCAACAAGCCAACCTCCTCTTCGCCAACGACAACAACGGCTTCACCGTTCCCGCCCAAGTCAATGGCAATTGGTCCGGCGGCATGTGGTTTCAGAACGAACTCTTCCTGAGCTACCTCGGCGTTCCCCTCACCGACCGCATGTGGGACGAAGACTGGCCCAAATACGCAAAATCGGGAATCCCCAGCGCCTGCCCCAATCAGCCCCCAGGCAAAGTTGATCGCCAAGCCTCCATCGGCATCAACCTTGGCCTCCGCCAACACTGGCCCCAAGCGGATGGCTCTTACGCCGACCTCTCCTTCAACGTTAACCAAATCAAAAATCCTTCCCGGGCCATGGCCTTCGCCGACGCCAAAGACACCTGGATCCGCATGGATCGGGCCGACAGTTGGAATGGCGACCACGGCCCTTGGTACAACATGGCCATCGCCTACCGCAATGGAGCCAAAGCGGATGGCACCGGAGGCAAGGCTGCCGTCGTCTTCTTCGATGGCCACGTCGAACTCCTCTCCCGGGAGCAGGTCGTCGGCAACTGGGAGCTTTGGATTCCAGACGCCGACTGACGCCCCTCCAGCCAACCCACCTTCACTGAATCCGACCTGGACTCTCCCTAGAGGGCTCGATCCCCTGTCTCCTCGGTCCGGATTCGAATCGCCTCATTCACCGGCACCACAAACACTTTCCCATCCCCGATCTTACCCGTCTTCGCCGCCCGGACCAAGGTTTCCACAACCGGACCTGCTTTCTCATCCGTCACCACCAACTCAATCTTAATCTTCGGCAAAAAATCGACCGTATACTCCGTTCCACGATAAATCTCCGTGTGCCCCTTCTGCCTTCCAAACCCCTTCACCTCGGTCACCGTCATCCCCTCAATCCCCAACTCATGCAGAGCATCTTTGGTTTCCTCTAATTTGAACGGCTTAATGATGGCTTCGATTTTTTTCATGACTCCCCTTCAGCCTCAGCCAATCCATCCTCCGGGTCAAGCTCCGTGCCCTCCAGACAAGCGAAAGGCGGGCACTCCAAAGAAGCACCCGCCTCGCCACAGGATACCATGCGTCCAAGCGACAGAACCGAAACGGCCATCGCCCCAAACAACAACGGTAGAATAACTCACCAACCCGAAGAAGGACAACTTATAATTTCTAGAATCACACCTTAAGCGCGTCGGTTCCGTTCAATCAACTCCTGAAACAATCGAATCTCTTCATCCGTCATCCCCCCTGGAATGATAAAACGTCCATCCCTCAACGGCACATCAATCACCGCGTCATACAGCACCCGCCCGTTGCACAACACCACCAGAATCATCCCCTGATACGAACTCGTCGCTGCCTCCAGCATCCCTCGGCCCACCGCATTGAGCTGAATCAACACCGCCCCGCTCGGCAACCGTTCAATCGACTGAAAATGCCGCTCGGTGACCTCGGGCAACTTTCGAATGTAAATCAACTGCGGAGGGTTGAGTAACTGAATCGGCACCAACTGATCTTTCGGCAAAACCTCATTGGCCTGCACATGAAACCGCATATGCACCTTCGGGGTCGGGCTTCCTCCCCAACCCGTCGCCGCCCCGCTCAGCCACAAAATGGCTCCTAGCAACCCTGCAAAACCATTGAAACATGGCTTCATCTGGCTATTTTACCCATTCCATGAAGCGCATGGCAACGATCATCGCCACCATCCTTACCGCCACCCCCCTGCTGGCGATCGACATCAGCCCCTCCCGAGAAAACATCCCGGAACGGTTCCGCACCGGCGGCGGCAAACGGTTCAGCATCTTTGCCGGCGACCCCGAACGGGTTCAACGGGCGAACGAAATTCGCTTCTCCGACTTCTCGGCTGATCTCACCATCGATCCGCCGGAACTCTCCCTGGCTGCCCTGCGGAACCCGAGCACCGACCTAAAGCCGACCCTCCAATTCCGCGTCTTCAACAACGGCAAACGTTCCTACATCCTCTCCTTCCCGGACGCCCAACGATTCGACTACATCATCCTCGATCCCGAAGGCCGACTCATCTACGAATGGTCCGCTGACAAAATGTTCGTGCAAGCGGTCGGCTCCTCCAACCTCAATCCCAAAGAACGCCTCAGCTACACCGACGAAATGCCCCTCCGCGACCGCGCCGGTCAACTCCGCCCTGGCACCTACACCGTCAAAGCCATCCTCGCCAACTACCCCGAAATCACCGCCGAACAAACCTTCCGTATCGTTCCCTAAACCCATCTCCCGCACCGCCACCCTGTGAACTCCATCCCCGTCACCGTCCTCACCGGCTATCTGGGTTCCGGCAAAACAACCCTCCTCAACCGGATTCTCCAGGAAAACCACGGGCACCGCATCGCGGTCATCGAAAATGAATTCGGTGAGATCGGGATCGACCATGACCTGGTCATCGGAGCCGACGAGGAAATCTTCGAAATGAACAACGGCTGCATCTGCTGCACCGTCCGCGGCGATCTCATCCGCATCCTTGGTCACCTCCTCAAACGAAAAACCCGGTTCGACCGAATCCTCATCGAAACCACCGGCCTGGCCGATCCCGGCCCGGTCATCCAAACCTTCTTCCTCGACGACGACCTAAAAAATAACCTCCACCTCGACGCCGTCGTCACCCTGGCGGATGCCAAACACCTATCTCTTCATCTTGGCTCCCAACCCGAAGCCGCCGAACAACTCGCCTTCGCCGACGTCATCCTCCTCAACAAAACCGACCTTGTCCCCCCCGACCAGCTTCCCCTCCTCCAACAACAAATTCGCACCATCAACGCCCTCGCCCCCATCCACCCAGCCGTCCGCGCTGAAATCCCCCTCAACCACGTCCTCGACATCGGCGGGTTCGACCTCAACCGAATCCTCCAAACCGAACCTGACTTCCTCGACCCTCACCACCTCGAGCATCATCACCATCATCATCAACCCGAGATCACCTCCGTTGGACTCACCACCCCCGGCAACCTCGACCCCGAAAAACTTAACCACTGGATCGGCGAACTCCTCCGCACCAAAGGCCCCGACCTCTTCCGCCTCAAAGGCATCCTCTCCATCGCGGGCCGTCCCGAACGTTACGTTCTCCAGGGCGTCCACATGATCCTCGACGGACGCCTCGACCGACCCTGGGGCAAGGCCCCGCGCACCAACACCCTCGTCTTCATCGGCAAAAACCTCGACCGCGACGCCCTCCAACGTGGCTTGCACTCCTGCCTCGTGGCCTGATCCCATGGTCCAGCCCTCCGAGGCCGTCCTGCCCCTTCGCCGCCTCTGGCGGGCCTCCCTTCCCGACTACCCACTCGCCCTCCTCTGGACCCCGGACGGCTCGGCTCTCCTGGCCCTCCCGGCCACCGGCGACCTCACCCTCCTCGCCGCCGAGGACGGACGTGCCCTCCGCCACTTCCCCGGCCACCCTGGCGGCAACCTCACCGCGCACTGGCATCCGACCCTCCCCCTCCTGGCCTCCGGCGGCCAAGACGCCAACATCCATCTCCACTCCCTCGACTCCTCCCAGCCCCCAGCGACCCTCGCCCCTGCTAAAGGCTGGATCGAAACCGTCCGCTGGAGCCCGGACGGAACCCACCTTGCCGCGGCCCAAGGCAAACAAGTCCACCTCCTCCGCCCCGATCTCACCCTCGTCCGCTCCTTCGGCCCTCACCCGGGAACCGTCTCCGACCTCGCCTGGGCCCCTGACAGCCGCCGCCTGGCCACCGCCGCCTATCGGGGCGCCACGGTCTGGAACCTCAACCCAGATTCCCCGCCCCAATCCCTCGATTGGTCCGGCTCCTCCCTGAAAATCGCCTGGAGCCCCAACGGAGCCATCCTCGCCACGGGCGACCAAACCCCCACTGTCCACATTTGGAACTTTCCCCAAAACCAAAACCTCTGCATGCGCGGCTACGAAACCAAAGTTACCGCCCTCGCCTGGAGCCACGACAGCCGTTTCCTGGCAACCTCCGGCGGCACCGCCGCTGCCGTCTGGGACTGTTCCGGCCCCGGACCCGAAGGCTCGGAACCTCTCCTCCTCGAGGCCCACCGCGACTCCATCACCAGCCTCGCCTTCCAGCATCACCACCTCCTTCTGGCCACAGGTGCCGCCGATGGCACCACCTTCGTCTGGTGGCCCGGACGTCATCCCGCACCCCTCCTGGCCTTTCCCCTCAACTCCCCCGTCACCGCCCTCGCCTGGCATCCCAACGATGCCGCGCTGGCCATCGCCTCCGCCGATGGTCAACTCCACCTCTGCCGACTTCCCACCGAAGCCGAGCTCTGATCCACCCTCCTCGTAGGCTTGCCTCCGATCCCCTCCCAGCCTAAACTCAATTTATGGCCAAAACGCTTTTCCTCGCCTTGGCAACCTCCTCCCTCCTCCTCATCAACACCGTCGCCCAGCAACAGGCCCCCTCACCCGAGCTCCCCGACCTGCCCTCCCTCAACCCGCTCACTCCTTTGCCCGACTCGGGTATCGTGCCGGCTGCCCCCACCGTCCCCACGCCCACCCCGTCACCTCTTCCGGCCTCGGCTCCCCCGACCCGGGAACAAATCCAAGCCGCGGAAGCCGATCGAAACTGGGCCGTCGAAGCCGTTAAGGCCAAACAAGAGGAAGCTGCTGCCCGTGCCGCAGAAGCCTCAGCCACCGTCCCACCCGTTCCTGGCCTGGAGCAAGATCCCCTCGCCACCGCCCTCGATCCCCTCGCCGATCTTCGTGAACAGACCCCCTCCCCGACCGCACGCCCCGGCCAACTCGGCACGTTCCAACCCGCCATCGGCGGCGTCGGATCCGAGCAAACCACCACCACCGCCACCACCCAGCCCACCGCGCAACCGGCGGCCAACCCGCTGACCAGCACCCCCTCCGCCCCCGTCCGCCCCATCGTCGGCCCACCTCCGACCCCTGAAATGACCCTCCCCACCCATGGTCGCAGCCAGCCGCCTGGCCCCAATATCGTGAAGCTCTCCTCCGACCCCAACTTCATCCCAGAAGGCTACGTCGATCCCCTCGGACGTTTGGAACAAGAACAGGCCGCCGCTGCTGCCACCCGGCCCAACCCTAACTCACGTCCCGAAACCGTCCGACCCACCTATCGCGACATCCGGCAACGGATTCCCAACCCGTCCGACCCGCCTCGATTCTAGGTTCGAATTTGACACCCCGGTCGGCTGCGCCACCGTGGCCACCCATGCGGACGTTTTCTCGGACCTTCCGGCACCCCCGACGCATCTGCGTCATCGGGGGCGGCCTGGGCGGCCTCGCCGCCGCGCTCCGTCTCCGCCACGCCGGCCACAAGGTCACCCTGATCGAGAAAAATCCGATCCCAGGCGGTAAACTCGCTGAACACCACGACCATGGCTACCGCTGGGACATGGGGCCCTCCCTCCTCACCATGCCCGACGTCCTGCGCGACCTCTTCACCGACCTCGGACGTCACCTCACCGACCACCTTGAGCTCGTCCCGATCCAGCCCACCTGCCGCTACTTTTGGTCCGACCGCACTCAGATCGATGAAGACCAAGCCTTCTTCCAGCAACCCGAAGTCGCCGCCTTCCTGCGCTACGCCGCCGGAATCTACGAGCTCTCGGGCGAAGCCTTCCTCACCCGTCCCCCTCACCAACTCTGGAAAGCCTTCACCCCCAAAAATTGGCCCCGCCTGATCCACCTCCCCAAAATCGCCACCTTTTCCACCGTTGCCCGCGAAGTCAGCCGACGCTTCTCCGATCCTCACCTCCGCCAACTCTTCAACCGCTTCGCCACCTACAACGGCAGCAATCCCTACCGCGCTCCCGCCACCTTCAACGTCATCCCCTACGTCGAAGCCCGTTTTGGCGCCTGGTACCTGCGCGGCGGCATGGCGCGCCTCCCCGAAGTTCTCACCCACCTGGCCCGCTCCACCGGCGTCGAACTCCTCACCGGTGCCGAAGTTCGCTCCCTCGACGGCGGCGGCGCCCGCCTCACCACCGGTGATGTCATCGGCGCCGACGCCTACCTTTGCAACGGTTGCGTCCTCCACGCCCACCAACGCTGGATCCGCTTCCCCGGTTGGGAAACCGAAGCCGCTCGCCTCGCAAAACCCGAACGATCCCTCTCCGGCTTTGTCCTTCTCCTCGGCGTTGACCACCGCTTTCCTCGTCTCTCCCACCACAATATCTTCTTTAGCCAGGATTACGCCGCCGAGTTCCACCAACTCTTTCATCACCGCCAACCCGCTGATGACCCCACCATCTACATCAGCATCACCGCCCGGACCGACTCGGGTGACGCTCCCCCCGGCCACGATAACTACTTCATCCTGGTCAATGCCCCGGCTCATCCCGATCAGTTCAACTGGGACCAAAACGGAGCCGCCTACGCCGACCGCATCATCGCCAAACTCGAAGCCAATGGCCTCCCTGGCCTCTCCCGCTCGATCCGCGTCCGCCACCACTTCACTCCCGCTGACTTTGCCCAGCGCGATCTGAGCGCCGGCGGTGCCCTCTACGGCTGGGCCTCCCACTCCCCCCCCACCGCCCTCCTTCGCCCGCCCCTCCGCTCGCGCCTCGACCCCCGCCTTTTCTTCGTTGGCGGAACCACCCATCCAGGCGGGGGCATTCCCCTCGTCCTCCTCAGTGCAAAAATGGCCGCCGACCAAGTCGAAGCTTCATTTACCAACCGCTTGACCTAACCTCTCCGGATGCCTGCCTCTCTGCCTGCCCGTCTTCTCCTTGCCATCTTCCTCATCTGGGCTGCCGTCGGCACCCTGGCCATCGGCCTCCACCTGGACGAAGCCTGGATCGACAGCCTCGCCCAGCCCGAACCGGTCCGCGCCTTTCTCAAAGCCTGCCTTGGCTGGGGTGACTTCATTTTCATCGTCCTTGGAACCCTCAACATCTATCTCGCCGCCACGCTCCGCCTCGGCCTCACCCGCACCCGCCTTTGCGCCCTCATCATTCTCCCCGCCTCCGCCCTACTGGAAGGCGTCGGCACCATCACCGGAATCCCTTTCGGCGCCTACACCTACACCGACAACTTCGGCCCCAGGCTCTTCGGCATCCTCCCCTGTGCCATTCCCCTTGCCTGGTTCATCATCGTCGTGGGCGCTGGACTCATCTTTACTCAATACTTCCCCCTCGCCAGCCATTCCCGCATCGCACTCTTTGTCGCCCTTTTCGCCGTCGCCTTCGACTTCATCCTCGAACCCTTCGCCTACGGCGTGCGCCACTATTGGCACTGGGAAATCGGCGGTGTCCCCCTCGCCAACTACCTCACCTGGTTCGCCGCCAGCTTCCTCTTTGCTCGCGTCACCCCGCTCATCGCCCCGCCCCGGGTCCGGCCCGATCCTCGGCCCGCCCTTGTCTTGGCTGCCATGCTCATCCTTTTTGTCACCGGTCGGATCAGCTACGGCATTTGAATCTCAGCCTCCTCCGCAACCAAGCCCAGGGCTTGCACCATCGCCCGATCCGCACGCCGAACCCCCTCCAACCGGGGCGCCACGGCAAACCCCCCGGAATAATCCCATAACGCCCAACCCCAGCCTCGCTTTTCAAATTCAGTTCGTGAAAACGCCAGCCAGCGGAGCCGATCGGCTTCTGGCGAAACCTTGCGAAAGACCCCGAACTCCCCCACATAAATCGGCAACCCGCCATGATCCCGCGCCCAAGCATCGACCTTCTCCAATCGTTTCCGCGCCGCCGCTTCGGTCATCTCCCCGGATTCAATAAACCCGCGAATGGCACCTTGAGCCTCCGGCGTTGCTCCCGAACGCTCGGCCCAGATCCCTTCCTCTCCCGGAGCAATCGGCCAACCCACCTGCGCCACATCCCGCATCACCTCCCATCCCCAGGTCGCCCCTTGATGAGTAAAGATAAAGGGGTCATACCAATGAAACGTGTAAACCACATTCCCGTCCGAGTAAGGCTCCAACAACACCAACTGATCGGCCCCACTCCACGAACCGCCCGCCGCAATCAACGTATGCTTCGGCGCTCCCCGACGCATCGCCTCCAGCGCCGCCCCCTGAACCTCCTGCCACTCCGCCCCGCGAAGCGGCTCCGGCTCATTCACCGCCTCAAGGAAAACCCAGTCCGGATCCGTCGCCTCCCCAAGGCGCTTCGCCAAAACCTCCCAAATGGTCACCAAAGCTTTCACCCCCTCCGGATCGGCAAGCGCCTTCTTGAACCCTTCCTTCGGATGAAGATCCACCACCACCCCCAAATCCGCGGCCACCAGCCATCCAATCCGTTCCACCAAACCATCCAGCGCCGCCGGACGGAGCACGGGAGGATCCCCCCGCGCAAACAAGACCTCGGGATCCACCGGAAGACGCACATGGGTGAACCCCAGAGATCGAATCAGCGCAGCATCCTCGGGAGTGATGTAAGAACTTAAGTGATCTTCGTCATACTCCCCTTTATGCTGGGAATACCAGTGACTCAAGTTGACCCCGCGAGCTAACCGTTCCAAACGCGCTCGATCTGGC
>JBDNCR010000290.1:0-3386 GCA_046719555.1 Verrucomicrobiia bacterium
CAGGCGTTGGTGCGGTCTCAAGGGGGTGAATTTTCGTTCAAGCATCAGGATATTCCGGGGGCTCCGCTGCGGTGGCAGTGGGAGGAGAAGGATCGGCAGAGTGAGTTTGAGCCGAATTTTGGCGGGCGCTATCATTTGGAGTTGCCGAAGGGGGAGTTTAACACGTTGGTGTTGATTGATAGTGTGCCGCGAGGCGGTCCGGAGCAGATGGCGGAGACGGTGGAGTATTTAGGGCGATTTGTGGAGTTTGCGCGGCAGTATCAGCCGGAGGTTCGGGTGTATTTCGCCGAGGCTTGGCATGATCTTCACAGTGGAACGGAGAGAGCGGGTGAGCATGATACGGTGAGTCCGACGCGGAGGTTGCGGTGGCGGGAGCGGCTGGATGCAGATGCGGCGATGTGGGAGGAGGTGGTGCGTTTGGTGAATGAACGGCATCCGGGGGCGCATCCGGTGCGTTTGATTCCGTGTGGACGGGTCTTGGGCGCGTTGCATGATGCGTTGGGGGCAGGAGAGGTGCCGGGGTGGACGAAGGTGGAGGATTTGTTTTCGGATGACATCCATCTCAACTTGTATGGGAAGTATGCGCTGGCGTTGGCTTACTACGCGGTGTTGACGGGTCGGAGTCCGGTGGGGTTGCCGTCGGAGATTAAGAATGTGTGGGGAGGGGCTTATTGGGGGGTGAGATTTTGGGATGGAAGTGAGTATCCGCCGATGGGTGGGGATACGGTGCGGGCGCTGCAGGAGGTGGTGGCGCGGAGTTTGGGGATGCCCCGTTGATCAGGGGTGAGGGACTTGGAGGGTCAGCGGTTGCACCCGCCTTGATTGCAGGAGGAGTTTTTGGGTTTGCGCTCGAAGAATTTGGTGACTTCGTTCTTGGCTTTGGTGCTGGTGTCGACGATGGCGGTTTTGACTTTTTCGGGGTCCCACTGGTGAACGTCGTTTTGGTTGGCAACGGCGACGACGACGAGGCCCAAGGAGATCATGCCGAGCAGTCCGGCGATGGCGAGGAAGCGGTTGAATTTTGAGTAATCACCGTCCATTCCATTATTTTAAGAGGTTGTGGGGAGGCAACAAGAGCTTTTTTGGGGTGAGTTTGGGCCTGGGTGTGGTTGGGGGAGTGAGGCGAGGATTTGGTGGACGGAGGGGAGGAGGAGGGGATCGATCCAGGTTGGGTTGATGTAGCGGGGATAGACGGGAAGGCGGGGGAGTAGGGTGCGGCCGACGGAGGCGGTGAGGGTGCGGTAGTGGTTTTCGTGGGCCCAGGGGTGGTTGGGGTTGACTTCGTCGCGGGCGGGGGAGATACCGCCGAGGTCGTCGCTGAGGGGGAGGAGTTGGGTCCAGAAGGGGACGAGGGTTGGGGGAATTTGGATGGGGACGTCGGGGCATCGATCGTGCCAGGCGGTGATGAGGGTGATGAAGTCGTCAGGGCCGGTGGGGTTGGGAATATGGCGGAGGGGGGAGCGTGCGTTGGGTTGGAAGGGTTGGAGGAGAATTTCTTGGAGGTGGCCGTAGCGGCGGTGGGATTCGGCGAGGGCGTCGAGGGAGAGGAGGCGAGAGGCGGTGGATTCGCCAAGGCCGAGGAGGAGTCCGGAGGTGAAGGGGATGCGGAGGCGTCCGGCGGCGTTGAGGGTGGCGAGTCGTCCGGCGGCTCGTTTTTGGGGTGCCCAGGGGTGGTCGTGAATGTTTTCGAGCATGAGGCCCATGGAGACGTGGAAGGGGCGGAGTCGGGCGAGTTGGGTTTCGTTGAGGGCACCATAGTTTCCGTGGGGAAGGGCACCGGCGTGGAGGGCCCGTTGGGCGATGGAGTTGGCGAAGTCGATGAAGTCGCGATGACCGCGCTGGCGGAGCTGGGCGCGGAGGTGGGGGAGTTGGCCGGGAGCTTCGCCGGAGATGAGGAGCGCTTCGTGGAGGTGATGATGGCGGACGAGGTGGCAGAGTCGGTCGATTTCGGAGTCGGGAAGCCAGCCTTCACTGTCGGTGCGGAAGCCGCAGTAGGCGCAGTGCCAAGGGCAGTCGTGGGTGAGGGTGAAGGTGAGGGAACGAGAGTAGGTGAGGGGCCGAAGGGGCGGCTTCACGGGTCGGCGGGATGGTTGGTGGGCGGAGTGGTCATGATGTCGAGGGCGCGGAGGCTGGCGACGCGGACTTCGGAGACTTCGCGCGGATTTTGGGCGATGGCTTTGAGGCGGTCGGAGGAGTCGGTGTCGCGGAGTTCTCCGAGTCCGATGATGGCCAGGATGCGGACGGAGGGGCTGGGGTCGTCGACGAGGAGGCGGAGCGGTTCGATGGCAGCGGGGTCGCGGAGGCGGATGAGGGCGCGGAGGGCGTCGATGCGCTGGCGGGAGTCAGGTTGGCGGGCTTCGTCAAGGAGGATGGGGAGACCGGTGACGTCGCCGGTGGCGGCGAGGGCGATGGCGGCCATGATGCGGATTTGAGGTTCGGGCCGGTTGAGGGCGTCGACGTAAGCGGAGCGATTGTCGGGGGTGGCCAGTTGTTGCAGGGCCTTGATGGCGTTTTCTCGGACGTAGCGGTCGGGGTCGTCGAGGAGGGTGAAGAGTTGCCGGGCGGCGGCGGCGTCCCCGGATTTGCCGAGGGCGGCAGCAGCTTCGGCGCGAACGAACCAGTCGGGATCGGCGAGGGTGGCGGTGAGGATGGGGAGGGCTCGTGGGTCTTTGATGTCGCCGAGGGCGAGGACGGCGGCGTGCCGGACCGATTTTTCAGGGTCGGAGGCGGCCCGGATGAGGGCGGGAACGGAGTTGGGGTCTTTGATGATGCCGAGGGCTTTGGCGGCGACGACTCGTTCGGTGGGCGGGTTGCGAGGGGCGAGGGCGTTTTCGAGGGTTTTGTCGCGGGGGTTGACTTCGAGGAGTCGTCGGTAGGCTTCTGCGGCGAAGTTGACTTGTTCGGTGCGGAGGAAGAAGAGGACGAAGTGGCGGAGCAGGCGTTCGTTTTTGGGGTCTTCGCGGAGTTCGCGTTGAAGGAGGAGAAGGGCTTGTTCGTATTTTTTTTCGTCGAGGAGGGCGTCGACTTGGCGGATGATTTCTTTTTCTTTGCCGCTGCCACAAGCGATGAGGAGGGCAAGGGCAGCCCATGCTGCCACGCGACCGAGAAGACGCATAAAGAGGGTTTATGCCGCAGGGTGAAGGGAGGCGCAAGCCCCTTCCCGGAAAAGGGATGGGGAGGGATGGGCGAGGGCCATTAGGAGGGGTCTTTGGAGGCGGTGCGGATGACGGCGTTCTGGCCTTCGCGAAGGGCGATTTGGAAGGGGGTTTCCGGACCAGACTCGAGGATGTTGTCGAGTTCGTGGAGTCGGTGACGGTTCATGATGGTGCGGATGCGGGCGAGGTAGTCGTCGTCGGGACAGTAACCGGCGGCGAGGACCCGTTGAA
>JBDNCR010000291.1:0-3362 GCA_046719555.1 Verrucomicrobiia bacterium
GGCGACGCCTTGGTAGACCCATTGGAGGAGGGGTTGGCCGGCGATGGGGTGGAGGATTTTTCCGGGGAATCGGGTGGAATGGAAACGTGCGGGGATGATGGCGACGGCGCGCATGTGGGGGGTGGGGTGAGTTATTCGCGAAGGATGCGGACGCGGGAGGGTTCGACCCATTCGATATCGGAGGTTTCGTAGCCGTAGTAGAAGACTTGGTAGCGGTCGGGTTGAACGGCGAGGATGCGGCCTTTCCATTCTTCGCCTTCGGCTTGGATGAGGGCGTGGGCGCCGACGTCGGGGTGGGGGGCGGGTTTGGCGCGGGCGAAGGGGGTGGTTGGGGTCCAGTGGTGTTGCTGGTGGAAGGCGGCGGTTTGGTCTTCGGCGAAGCGCATTTCTTTGGTGAGGAAGGTGAAGAGTTCGGCGAGGGTGATGGTGCCGTCGCGGTTGGTGTCGGCGACGGGCTCGCCGTTGAGGGCGCGGAGGATCCCTTCGGTGAAGGTCCAGTTTCCGGTGGAGGTTTCGGCGGTGGTGGAGGAGGCAAGGATCGCAGCGGAGGCGTCGCGGAGGTGTCGTCGAAAGGCGGGGATGGCTCCGCCGGAGTGACAGCAGTCGAGGATGAGGGTGGTGCGGTCGCCGGAGAAGTGGGCGGCGAGGTCGTGCGCGATGTCGCGCAGGGACCAGCCTTCGACGGAACCGATGCCCGCATCGTAGGAGGCGAGGAGGAGGAGGGAGGGGTCGTTTTCGGAGAGGTAACCGTGACCGCAGTAGTAGAGGATGAGTTGGTCGCCAGGGGCTGTGTGGTGGAGGAGTTGACGCAGGCTTTGGCGGATTGTCTGGAGGGTGGCTTGGCGGTCTTGGAGATAGACGATGCGGTTGTCGGGGACGCCTTGTTTTTTGAACCAGGCAACGAGTTGGGCGTCACGGCGGTTGTCTTTGGGGAAGGGGGCGAAGGTTTCGGCGTCTTGCCATTCGAGGGTGCCGACGATGAAGACGGAGGTTTTGTCAGGATCCCACTGGAGGGGGCCTTCGGCGATGAGTAGGGAGGGGAGGATGGCGAGGAAAGGGAACAGGTGGGAGGGGCGCATGGTGGGTAGGTGGAGGATGGGGGGGGTGGGGCCGGGTTGCAAGACGGAGCTGGAGCGGGGCAAAACGGCTTGCGCGGGGAGCAGGGGGCACTAGTTTTTGCGGATGCCTTTGGATTTGAAGGAGCTGGTGGTTTCGCGCTTGGGGGAGAATTACGAGCTGCACGACCGTTATTTGAACCGGACGCTGGTGAAGGTGCAGCGGACGATTGGGTTTGATAAGGTCTACGCTCGGGCGGAGGGGGCGTATTTGTATGACATGGACGGGAAGGATTACCTGGATTTCCTGTCGGGGTTCGGGGTGTTCAACATTGGGCGGAATCATCCGGTGGCGCAGAAGGCGATTCGGGACATCCTGGAGTTGAATTTGCCGAACATGGTGCAGTTGGATTCGGCCTTGATGTCGGGGTTGTTGGCGGAGGCTTTGGTGAAGCGTTTGGCCAAGCAGGGGGCTCCTCATTTGGATGCGGTGTTTTTGTGCAATAGTGGGACGGAGGCGGTGGAGGGTGCGTTGAAGTTTGCGAAGTGCGCGACTCGGCGTCCGCGGGTGTTGTCGTTGGAGAATTCTTACCATGGTTTGACGTATGGGGCGCTGTCGGTGACGGGGAATCCCTATTTCCATGAGGGATTTGAGCCGTTTGTGCCAGGGTGCGAGCGGGTGGTGTCCGGGGATTTGGAGGGATTGGAGCGGGAGTTGAAGCGGGGAGATGTGGCGGCTTTGATTGTGGAGTTGGTGCAGGGGAAGAGTGTGAAGTTTCCGAAAGACGACTATTTTCCGATGGCGCAGGCGTTGTGCCGGAAGTATGGGACGTTGTTTATTTGCGATGAGGTGCAGACGGGGTTGGGTCGGACGGGGAAATGGTTTGCCTTCGAGCATTGGAAGTTAGAGCCCGATATTCTGACGTTGTCGAAGGCGTTGAGTGCGGGTTATGTGCCCGCGGGGGCGGTGATTACCCGTCGGGAGATTTACCAGAAAACGTTTAACCGGTTGGATCGGTGCATTGTGCATTCGACGACGTTTGGCAGGAATAATTTGGCATGTGCTTGCGGGTTGGCGGCGTTGACGGTGTTGGAAGATGAGAAGTTGCCGGAGAATGCGGCGGTGCAGGGCGCGGAGCTGGAGAGGAAGTTGCTCGAGGTGCAGCGGCGCCATGAGATCATCAAGGAGGTGCGGGTGAAGGGGTTGATGGCGGCGATTGAGTTTCATGAGCCCAAGGCGCTGATGCCGAAGATGGGATGGAAATTGGTGCATGGGCTGGATCCTTCGTTGTTTCCGCAGTTGATTGTGACGCCGATGCTGCAGCGGCATCGGATTTTGACACAGGTGGCGGCGAACCGCGCCGATATTGTGAAGGTGGTGCCTCCTTTGATTATTGGGCAAAAGGAGGTGGATCGGTTTGTGGGGGCATTGGATGCGGTGGTGTCCGATTTAGGGAAGTTTCCCGGGCCAATCTGGGATATGGGGCAGAATTTTGTGAAGGCGATGAGGTCGGGTGCACCGAAAGCGGCAGAACCGGCCGGGGTTGCGTGAGGGTGGAAGCCGGTTGGTTGCCGTGGAGGGGTGGGCGGGCCGCGAGCGGGGAGCCGGTGCGGGAGTCTGCGGACGGAAGGCTTGAGGTTGGGTCGGATCGAGGCGGCTGGGGTCGAGGGGTTGGCGGGTGGAAACTGGGGCGTGTTCTGGGATGGTTGGTGATTGGTGCTTGGGCTTGGTCGGGGGAGGTGCGGGGTGCGGTGGAGGAGGAGTATTGGGCGAGACTGATGTTCGGGGGAAAGGCGGTGGGACATTATCATTCGAAGACGGAGGCGTTTGACTTGGCTGGAGAGCAGGTGTTTCAGACGACGTTGACGATGGCGCTGGTTTTTGCGCGGTCGGGGACGACGCTGGAGATAAGTTTCGAGGGGCGGACGTTGGAGGGGGCCGATGGGATGGTTCGCGACTATGCGAAAATCATGCGGCTAGGTGCTCAGAGATTGGAAAGTCGAGGAACGGTGCGAGATGGCACGGTGCGGGTGGTGGCGGAGTCGGGAGAGAGCACGATGCCGTATCCGGAGGGCGCATTGGGGCCCCGGGCGTTTGACCGGGCGGTGCGTCGTCCGGGGCTGGAGGCGGGAGTGAAGGGCGAGGCGGTTTTGTTCGATGTGGAGAATCCGGGAGAGGGTCAGGCGGTCAGTTGGGAGGTGTTGGGGATTGAATCGAAAGAGGTGCTGGGATCGGTGACCGAGGCGATCGTGGTGGAGCTCAAATATGCCAAGCTGCCGGGAATGCCGATCAAGGCGACGCTCTTG
>JBDNCR010000292.1:0-3360 GCA_046719555.1 Verrucomicrobiia bacterium
CTTCAGCTTCCTCATAGACCCTAGGGATGCTGGTGCCAGGAAGGATGTCGTGGAATTGCACCAACAGCAGAACTTTCCACAGCCGGTCCAGAGCGGCGGACGGATAGGGAACGCCGTGGACAATGGCCGCCCGGGCACTGAGAATTTCCACCCGGCGCAGGGCCTCCTCCAGCCGGCGATTCCACGCTTTGATGCGGGACCGCGTGGTGAAACACCCCTGGTGTTTCTCGAGATAGAGTTCGCCGCGGTAAGCCGGCAGGTTGGCGGTGTGCGGCAGCCAATCGGCCACAAAGTCCGCCACCCGCCCGCTGCGCACCGGAGGCAGGCCGGGCAGACCGGCCATGCGCCGCAGCGCAGCCAGGTGGTGTTCGCCGGGTCCGCCGCCGCCGTCGCCGATGCCGTAACACATCAGTGCCTCGGGGGCGATGTGGCTTTCCGTGCTCTGGCGTTCAATCTTGGCCAAGGCAAAGGGAGTGGCGGCGCCGTTGTAGGTGTCCTCGGGTAACAAATGCACGGGGATCGTGGACCCATCGATTCCGGTCCAGCGAAAGCTGTGGTACGGGAATTTGTTGTGGGTGTTCCAACTCAGCTTCTGGGTGATCAACCAGGGTTCCCCAAGTCCGTCGAGGATTTGGGGCAAATTGCCATTGTAGCCGAAGGTGTCCGGCAGCCAGCACCCGCGCACCCGCACCCCGAACGCCCGCCACCAGTAAGCCCGCCCGTGCAGGGCCTGGCGGATGAGGGATTCGCCACTGGGCAGGTTGGTGTCCGGCTCTACCCACATCGAGCCGAGCGGCTCCCAACGACCCTCCCGCACCCGTTCCACAATCCGGGCATGAACATCCGGTTCATGTTCCTCGATCCAGGCGTGCAGCTGGGCCTGGCTGTTGGCAAAAATCAGAGCGGGCCCGCGTTCCATCTCAAAAAGCACCGTCGCACAGGTGCGAATCCCTTTGCGTATGGTTTCACGGACCGGCCAGAGCCAAGCTAGATCCAGATGCGAATGGGACACCGCGGTGACCCGCAGGGCGCTCTGCGACGCCGAAAATCCCCCCCCGAAAACGGCCTCCACCTCCCGCCGCCAGGACTCCCGCGAGGCGGCTTGCAACGCCGCCCGCGGAGAGCCGCACAGCAACGGATCGAGCAGTGCATCGACCTTCCTCCACAAAGCACCGTCCCGGGGTAGCACGTTGCGCAACCCGGCCAGCATACGCACATCATGGGCCAGTTCCGCCATGGGCGTATCACGCCGGATGATCCTTGCCACACGCAGACAGCCGTTGTCTTGGAGCTTGCCAAACAAATCGTTGGCCCCGGCTTCCACCCAGATTTCCACGGTTCCATCGGCATCGGGCGTCACCGGCGTGAGCGTTTTGCCGGGCTCCCCCAACGAACGGGAAAACACCGAACGGACCGTGGTCAACCCCCGGACTGCCCGGCCTTGAGCGTCCACAACCAATCCCTCGCCGTTAAAATCCAGATCGGCGAAAAGCTCCCGGTTGAGGTCCGTCTGCTGCACCCGCCCGCGGAAGCGGAACCAGGCGCAGTCGAAGAGTTTGCCCCAACTGTCCCCCGGTTGCAGAGACAGATGTTCGCCTTCAAGACGGCGATGGAAAGGCAGCGGTTCGGGACTCCGCCAGCACTCCGTCGTGAGGGTGGTCACCGTGGCCTTGGACGCCTCCATCATCTCTTCGGAGAGGTTTTCCAACGCGATTTGTCGCTTGTCTTTCATAGCGGATTATTCCAATGGGTTTTCATGGTTGGGAGGTTTCCCCGGAGGGGATTTCGAGGATGGAAACTGATTGCCGGGGGAGTGTAACGGAGAGTTTGTTGTCGGAGAATACGAGCGGGGTGTTGGCAAACTGATGCACCGGTTGGTTCTTGCGCGCCGGAGCCCGGGTCATGGTGTGCAGGGTGGCCCGGCCGGGGAAAACAGGCAATTGGGTGAGATCGATCTCGGCGTCGTGATCGCGGTCACAGTCGCGATTGATCAGATGGATGAAGAGGCTGTCGGGCGATCGGGTAGCGACCACGTCGAGCATGGCCACTTTTTCCTGAGGTTCCAGCCACCCCATCTCGTAGGGCTGCCGGTAGAAGGGAACGCCGGAAAGCTTGGCCTCCAGGCGCACATTGCCATGCAGGCGGCTATAAAACCCGGTGACGTCACCCCGGGGCGTGGGAACCGGATCGTTTTCTCCGGTCGGATCAAGTTGCATGCCAAGGTTGGCCCAGCGAATTCCCATGGCGATGGACTGGCAGGCGAGATGAATGGTGTCACCCATGCGGATGAGGGCGTGGAGAAATCCGGCGGCACCGAGGCCCTTGGCCATTTCGTCATCGAAGTCCGGACGATCCTCTTTCGCCATGCCCCACCAGCCGTTCCAGTTCCACTCGGTGACCGCCATACGGCGCCCCTCCTGCCGCGCTTCCTGCCAGCCGAATTCCGATTGCCCGGTGAGAGGGTTGGTCTGTGGGGCGGCGACCCAGGTATACCACAGATCCTCTGCGGGAACTTCCCGTGCGGAGACTTCCACGCCGTCGCGTTGAATCCGCTCGATGGTCCACGGCACGTAGCGATGCCGCACAAACCAATCGGCTTTGCGCATGGAGGGGTCGGTCGCGATGAGGCGATTGGTTTCCGCCCACTCAGGGGCGGGGTCGGTGTGCTCCCACTCGGTGAAGATTTCGATGTGGGGATCCACCGCCTTCATGGCATCCACATAAGTATTCCAGCACTTCAGATACCAGGCGGCCCGCTCCTCGTCGGTCGCCTCTCCCAGTCCGAGTCCGATTTGCTCAAGGGATCGGGCCAGATAAATCCAGACCTCGTTGCAGATTTGAAAATATCGGACTCCGTAGGGTTCCGGGTGACCGTTCCGTGCGCGGACTCCGGGCCAGTCCGGCATTCCATCCGGGAGCCTTGCTCCCAGCGGGGCGTTGCAATAGGCGACCAGACCGGCAGCCAAACGCGCCGCCTCCTCAAGGGGCATGATTCTCTCCAAACCGAACCGGAAATTGACGGGCAACAGCGGCTCCGCACCGAGTTCCTGACAAAGCCGAAGGAATTCATCCACCCCGATCTCATGGGTTTGCGGCTCCCGGCTGCCGGCGGAAAACGGCGGGCGCGGCCCATCGCGTCCTGGAGCATGGTCGATCATATCTCGCCAATCGGTGGAGCGCACCACCCGTCCACCCGGCCAGCGGATGACGGGCACCCGCCAGTTTTGCAAAATTTGGATCACCCGGGGATCCATCCGTCCCGTGCCGGGAATCCGGGCCGCATCATAACCCGGTTCTGTGCGGTCCCGTTCAAACATCTGGCCAAATAATTGGCTGCTGACGTGATTTTTCGGTTCCGGG
>JBDNCR010000293.1:0-3357 GCA_046719555.1 Verrucomicrobiia bacterium
AACACAAGGCGCGGCATTGGCAAAGGTCATCCCCACGTCAGCCTGAACCTGAACCTGGTTCACCCCAGGCAACACATACTCCACCGGATCCTCGACCGTAATCAACTTCCGGTCCGGTTTATTCAAAATATTCAAACAAGCATAAAGCGTGGTCGACTTCCCCGAACCGGTCGGCCCCGTAACCAAAAAAATCCCGTCCGGATACCCCAAAATCCGTTCCATCAACGCCTGATCGTCCGACAAAAAACCGAGTTCCGGCAATCCAAGCGTCAACGCCCCCTTGTCCAAAATCCGCATCACCACCGATTCGCCATGCACCGTCGGAATGGTCGACACCCGTAAGTCAATGTGCCCGCCATCCTGCAAGTTCAGCGCAATCCGACCGTCTTGCGGCAGCCGCTTCTCCGCAATCGACATGTTTCCCATGATCTTGATCCGGCTCACCACTGCCGACTGCAAACGCTTCGGCGGATCCCGCATCTCCTGCAAAACCCCATCAATCCGATACCGCAACCGCAACCGTTTCTCCAACGGTTCCAAATGGATATCACTGGCCCGCAATCGGTGGGCATCCAGAATCATTCCGTAAACCATCTTGATGATCGGCGCATCCCCCTCCGCCCCTGCCCCGTCATCCTCGGCCGACTCCGTCCCGGTCGACCCCCTCAACTCCAGATCATCCCCCCCCATCGAATCCACCAACGCCGAAACCGACTCGTCCGTTGAACCGTAATAAGCCGCAATCGCCTTTCGAATCACATCCTCCGGAGCACAAACCGTATCGAAATCATGCTTGATCACGTACCGAAGCGCATCCAACGACTCGAAGTCCAGCGGATCGGCCACCGCCAACCGCACAAAGTTCCCCTCCTTCTGAATCGGGATCGCGCAATACCGATTCGCCTGTTCCTTGGTCAAGACCCGGACCGCCTCCTCGGCAATCCCATCCAACGTCGGCGTAAACTCCACCCCACAATCCTGCGAAATCCTCCGCAACACCTCCTCCCGGCTGATCGTCCCCTGCGCAATCAAATGCTCAACCGCACCCTCCTCACCCGCCATCGACTCCGCCTCAATCTTATCGGCAGGGCGAATCAGGCCGGAATTGACGAGCAGTTCAAGGACGTAATCGTCATTGGCAGCCACCTTTCGAACGTAGGAGACTCCCGCGTTGCTGCCAAGGCTTTTATGGAACTTCTCACGTCCCAGGACGTGACTTCCCCGAGTCCTCCGGAAACAACCGCCGCACCGTCTCCTGAGCCGCCGCCAACCGCTCCCGCAAATGTCGAGTCCCCGCATCCGCCGCCTCCCAAAAACCGTCAAACTTCCCCGGCTGATCCCGATACTTTTTCAACAACGGCAAATACCCCACCACCGGAGCTAAATCATTCGCAAACTGATGCAGCAAACCCCGCACCGAGAACCCCTCCCTCGCCCGCAAAACATGCTCCACCGCCACCCAATCCTCGGGCCGCGTAATCTTTAAATTTGGCCCCTTCCATTCCACCACCCGGACCGGGTAACCCGCCCGCTCCACCGCTGCCGCATCATCAGTCACCACCAACCCCGCCTCCCGCACCTGCCGATATCCCGCCACCACCCATTCGGTCCGAAACACCTGCGGCGTCTGCACCTGCCACATCCGAGCCCGATCGGGCGTCCCCACCACCTGACCATCCGGCCCGCACTCCTTCAGCGTGTCCGTACACCGCGCCCCTGCCACCGCACTGCCACATTCCCGTGCGATCGCCACCAAATTCGCCACCCCGGACGCCGTCACCAGCGGGCGTGCGCCATCGTGAATCAAGGTGAACGGAAACTCCCCCCCACACGCCTCCAAACCATTCCAAACCGAATCCTGCCGCTCCGCACCTCCCATCACCACCCGCACCTCCCGTCCTGGAACCGTCTCGCGAACCACCGTCTGCAACGCCTCCAAAGAATCCGCTCGCCCCACCACCACCATTCTCCCCACCTCCGGCGACTCCGCCAAAGCCTCGAGAGCATAGCAGATCACCGCCTTCCCCAACAACGGCGTCAAAATTTTATCAAATCCCAACCGGCTCCCGCTTCCGCCTGCCAACAACACCGCCGCACAATCCGCTCCCCCGCTCATTGCGCTTGCCAGGCTGGTGGAGTGCGAATCGGACGCCGCGGAACTGCCGGGCTCTCCACCTCGGGTTCCTCAGACACATCCCGGTAAAACAACACCCCGCGCCGCCGCAAACTGTTCACCAAGCCCGCCACATCCCGGGCGATCCCCTCCAACTGCGCCGCAAACGCCTGATCGCCAAAAAACTTCCCCACCGCCGACTCCCCAGATTGCATCTTCGCCACAATCTCATCCAACCGCTGCACCAACGCTTTCGAGGTTCGCACCGCCTCATGCAAATCGGCGGCCAAGGCATCCGTCACAAACTTCTCATTGATGTTCTCCGTAATCTCCCGGATCTGCTTCACCGTCGGTTTGATCTCCTCCAACACCGGCTCAATCCGCTCCGCCAAATCCCCAATCCCCGCCGTCCGACTTCCCCGCACCACCGCCCCCGGTTCCACCTCAACCCCACTCGGTTCACTCGGCGGAACAATGTCCACAAACCGGTCCCCCAACAAACCATACACCCCCACCTTGAACTGCGCCTTTGCATCAATCCTCACGTCCTGGTTGATCTTGCACAATACCCGCACCACCCGGCCACCTTCCGCAATCTCCGGGCGCTCCGCCACAAAACCGACCTTCGCTCCTCGGTAAAGCACCTGCGAATTCTTCAACAACCCACTGGCATCCGGAAACTCCACCGTCACCGAATAGGTCGGCTTGAAATACGTCTCAAACTTCCCAAACCACACCACCGTCACCCCCAGGAGCGCCAACCCCAGAATCACAAAAAAACCCACCTTAACTTCCAGCCAACTCTCGTTCATCGCTCACCATCCTTTCATCACGCATCTTCCAGCCGGATCTCCGAGATCCCCCGCACAAAATTCCTCACCAGCGGATCCTCACTCGCCTGCACCTCCTCCGCCGTCCCCCGAAAATAAATTTTGCCTTCATGCAAATAATCAATCCGATCCGCAATCAGATAAGCACTCGTCATGTCGTGCGTCACGACGATTGACGACATCCCTAAACGTCGGCCCAATCGCAAAATCAGCTTGCTGATACTGTCCGACACCACCGGATCCAACCCCGTCGTCGGCTCATCATACAAAATCATCTCCGGCCGCGAAATCGCCGCCCGCGCCAGCGCCACCCGCTTTTGCATCCCCCCACTTAACTCCCCCGGAAACTTCTCCTCCTGACCCGACAGCTCCACCCACTCCAACGCCTCCTCCACACGCCGCCGAATCAGATCG
>JBDNCR010000294.1:0-3347 GCA_046719555.1 Verrucomicrobiia bacterium
GTCGGTTTCCAGTTCTTGGTCGCCGACGCCGCTGACGACTCGGCTGCGGGTGCAATAGCGGCAGTAGGCCGCACAACGATCGGTGATGAGAAAGAGGACGCGGTCAGGGTAGCGATGAACCAGGCCAGGGACCGGCATGGAGGAGTCTTCTCCACAGGGATCGGAGAGTTCTTCTGGGGCGAGATGGGTTTCTTCGACCCGCGGGATGACCTGGCGACGAATCGGACACTCCGGGTCCTGAGGATCAATGAGGGAGAAGAAGTGAGGGGTGATGGCCAGAGCGAGCTTGTTGCGCGAGAGCATGACCCCGGCCCGTTCCGAGGGAGTGAGAGCGAGGTGAGATTCGAGTTGGTCGAGCCGGGTGAGCCGGTTGCGGAGTTGCCATTGCCAGTCGTTCCATTGAGCGTCGGGAACATGCTGCCAAGGACCACGGGGGACGGAGGGGAAAGACTTTGAGCTCAAGGGGAGATAAGAATCGGGATAGGTTAAGGGGGAAGGTTCTGATGTCAACATGGGGACTTGCGCTGGGGGAGCCACCCGGCAAGCTCTGGATGATGAGTGAAAGTCTTCCGAAGTTGTATGTGAAAACAGGGTGTCCATGGTGTGCGGAAGTGATGGAGTTTTTGGACGGCCGGGGGATCAAGTATGAGCGGGTGGTGGTCACGGGGAACCCGGAGGCGATGGACACGATGGTGCGGTTGTCTGGTCAATCGAAAGCGCCGACATTGGATTGGCATGGAGAGGTGCTAGCTGATTTTGGGGCGCAGGAGCTGGAACCGTTTTTGGTGGCCAAGGGCGTGATTTGAGTTGTGAGGACGGCGCGGGTTGCCCGGTTTGAGCGAGCAGGACCTCCCGAGGAAGTGGTGCGGGTGGAGGAGGTCTGCCTTGCTGAGCCTGGTGAGGGAGAGGTGTTGGTGGCGATGGAGGCGGCTCCGATCAATCCGGCAGATTTGAACTTCATCGCGGGGACTTATGGGGTCAAACCGGTGTTGCCTGCCGTGCCGGGATTGGAGGGATGCGGGCGGGTGGTGGAGGTGGGACCAGGATCGGGTTGGGTGGTGGGGGATCGAGTGCGGTTGCCGGAGGGGACCGGCACCTGGCGGACTCATGCGGTGGTGGCGGGTGCGGAGTGTTTGAGGTTGCCGGGGGAGTTGTCGGCGCAGGAGGCGGCGATGCTTTATGTGAATCCGTTGACGGCCTGGCGGATGTTGCACGATTTTGTGGAATTGAAGGCCGGAGATTGGGTGGTGCAAAACGGGGCCAATTCGGGGGTGGGACGCTGTGTGATGGGTTTGGCCAAGGCGTTGGGGTTGAGGACGGTGAATTTGGTCAGGCGCGGGGAGTTGGTGGCGGAGTTGGAAGCGCTGGGTGCGGACAAGGTGCTGGTGGATGGTCCGGAGGTGCCGCGCCGGTGGCTGGAGGAGTGGGGTGGCGAGGCACCGAAGCTTGGATTGAATGCGGTCGGGGGCGAGAGTGCCTTGCGGGTGGCCGGTTTGTTGGGGAAACACGGGACGCTGGTAACCTACGGGGCGATGTCGAAACAGGCGTTAAAGGTGCCGAATGGGATGTTGATTTTTCAGGATTTGCGTTTGCGCGGTTTTTGGCTGACGGCTTGGGCGAAGGAGGCGGGCCGGGATGCGGTGGAGCGAGCTTTGGAAACGGTGGCCGGGTTTGCCCGAGAGTTGCGGGTGCCGGTGGTTGCTGAGTATGGGTTGGAGGAGGTGGGCGCGGCGTTGGCCCATGCGAGCCGGGAGGCGCGAGGGGGAAAGGTTTTATTGCGTTTGGGTTGAGTTGAGGGGGTGCGATTGAGGAAGGGGGCGAGGAAACGGGCGGTGTGGCTCTTTTTGGAGCGGGCGACTTCTTCTGGGGTGCCGGAGGCCACCAGTTGGCCGCCAGCCGGTCCGCTGTCTGGGCCGAGATCGAGGATGAAGTCGGCCTCGGCAATGAGGTCGAGGTTGTGTTCGATGACGACCACGGTGTGTCCCGCATCGACCAAGCGATGAAGCATGGCGGTGAGGCGCTGGACATCGGCAAGGTGGAGTCCGACGGAGGGTTCTTCGAGGAGATAAAAGTTGCCGGGTAAGGGAGCGCGGGCTGAGCGGCGGAGGGCGGCGCGGGGATCCAGTGAGGCGGCGAGTTCGGAGACCAGTTTTAGTCGTTGAGATTCGCCTCCGGAGAGGGTGGGGCTGGATTGACCAAGTTTGAGGTAGCCGAGGCCGGTTTCTTCGAGAAGACGAAGGGGGGCGGCGAGGGGGGAGATCGGTTCGAAGCGGGCGGCGGCTTCGGTGACGGAGAGGTTGAGGGCGTCAAAGATGGAGAGGTCATGATAGGTGACCGCCAGGACTTCCTCGCGGTATCGCTGTCCGTTGCAGGTTTCGCACGGGACGAAGACGGGCGGCATGAAGGGCATTTCGATTTTGAGGGTGCCCATGCCTTGACAGGCGGGGCAGCGTCCGGGGCCGGCGTTGTGGGAGAAATGGGCTGGGGTGAAGCCTCGGCGACGGCTTTCAGGAAGGGAGGCGTAGAGGGAGCGGAGGGCGTCCATGATGCCGAGGTAGGTGGCGACGGTGGAGCGGCTGTTTTTGCCGATGGGAGATTGATCGACCTCAATAACTTGATGGGGAAGCGCATCTGCTTGCATCCGCGGACCGGAGGTGGTGGAGGCGGAACGACGTTTGCCTTTGGCCAGGGCGTCGCGGAGGAGCGGAAGGACACCTTGGCGCATGAGGGTGCTTTTTCCGGAGCCGGAGACGCCGGTGATGACGGTGAGACGGCCAAGCGGGATGCTGATGGCGAGGTTTTTTAGGTTGTGATGGTTGAGGCCATGGAAGCGGAGGTGCGGAGTTTCGGGATGAAGGGGGCGGCGAGAACCGGAGGCAGGATGGAGGAGCGGGGAACCCAGGACTTGAGCCGTGAGGGAATTTTTCCGTCGAGCCAGTTGGGCGGGACTTCCTTGAGCGACGATTTGACCACCGTAAATGCCTGCGCCTGGGCCGAGATCGATGATGTGATCGGCCGCGCGGATCGTTTCCTCGTCATGTTCGACGACGACGAGGGAGTTGCCGCGAGCTTTAAGGTCGCGAAGGGAGGCGAGGAGTCGTTGGTTATCGCGGGGATGGAGGCCGATGGTGGGTTCGTCGAGCACGTAGAGGACTCCTTGAAGGTTGGAGCCGAGTTGAGCGGCCAGGCGGATCCGCTGGGATTCTCCACCGGAGAGGGTGGGGGCGGCGCGGTCAAGATGGAGGTAGTCAAGGCCGACGTGATGTAGAAAGGCGAGCCGGGCTTCAAGCTCGGGGAGGATATCACGCAGGATGGCACGTTGTCGGGGGGACCAGCGTTGTTGGAGA
>JBDNCR010000295.1:0-3346 GCA_046719555.1 Verrucomicrobiia bacterium
TAATATTTTCTTTTTTGATCTTGGGCTGCGCACGGGGCGGGACACGTTGATCGCGACGGCGAAGG
This sequence comes from Verrucomicrobiia bacterium, assembly GCA_046719555.1. Classification (GTDB taxonomy): domain Bacteria; phylum Verrucomicrobiota; class Verrucomicrobiia; order Methylacidiphilales; family CALFVM01; genus CALFVM01. The sequence goes on from JBDNCR010000295.1 coordinate 66, forward strand.
ATTTGGGAATTGGACGGCCGACAGGGTTTCCGTTACCGGGCGAGTTGCCGGGATTGATGCCGGATAAGGAGTCGGTGTTGCGGACGCACGGGCGGTGGTTTGGGCCGGGCGATGTGACCAATGCGTCGATTGGTCAGGGGGACGTGTTGGCAACGCCGGTGCAGTTGGCAAATTTGATGTCGATCATTGCCAATGGGGGAATTATTTATCGGCCAAGGTTGGTGCGGTCGGTGGAGTCGGCCGACGGTCAGATTATCCGGAATATTCCGATTGAGGTTTTGGGCGAGGTGTATTTTGACGAGGAGGCGTTGGAGGTGATCCGGGAGTCGTTGGTGGCGGTGACGGAGGAAGGGACGGGGCGAAGGTCACGGGTGAAGGGGATTAAGGTCGCGGGGAAGACGGGGACAGCGCAGATTGGGGCTCGGAATCGTCCGCGACAGGTGGCTTGGTTTGCGGGGTATGCGCCGGCGGATAAGCCGCAGGTTTCGTTTTGCGTGATGATTGAAGGGGACTTCGACCAGAGTCTGGCGGGAGGTGCCGATGCGAGCCCAAGGGCTGGGTTGGTGTTGAAAGCGCTTTTCCCGGAGCAGGAAGCGCCGAAGGCGGAGGCGGTGACCGCGCAACGGGCCCCGTAGTTGGCCGCGGAGGCGGGGTCAACGGGGCGATGGCACCCGGGGGTGGCGGGATCAGAGCCGGTCAAAGGCGTCGAGCTGGACGAGGCTTTGGCGGGCGGTATTGCCGTCGAGAGGGAAAGCGCCGGTGCGGCCGAGGGCGGGAGTTCCTTCCTGGCTAAGTGCGAGGCGGACGAATTCGCGGACGAGGGGGTCCATGGGTCGTGAGCGCGGGTTGACGTAGAGGTAATAGAAGGAACGGTAGGGATAGAGGCCAGCCATGAGGTTTTCCCGGGTGGGGAAGATGGCGAATTTTTGGCCCCGGATTTGAAGGCCGATTGCTTTGATGGAGCCGCCGGTGAGGCGAGCATTGCCAAAGCCAAGGGCACCAGGATCTTGTTCGACGCGACGGACCACCTGGGCGGAGTTTTCGAGAAACATGACGCGAGGGCTGAAGGAGCTGCCATTGAGTCCGGTCCATTGGAAGGCGCGGGTCAACTCGCTGCCCGGAGCGGGCGCGACCGGGTTGATGGGGAAGCCGGCCCAGCCTGCCGAGGCTCCGGCTTGGCCCCAGGTCGAGATGGGGCTGCGGGCGGATCCGAAGATGGAGGCAATTTGTTCCGGGGTGAGGACGGTGACGGGGTTCGAGGGGTGGGCAAAGAGGTCGATGGGTTCTTGTCCGACGCGGAATTCGAGGGGGGGACCATTGAAGCGTTCGGTAAAGGCGAGCTTTTCGGATTCGCTCAAAGGGCGGGTGTTGACGGCGACGGTGATTTTTCCGGCCAGGAATTCGCCCGGGACATTGGCGGGGAAGAGAAGGTCGGTGTAGGCGCCCCAATGCAGGCGCTTGAAGGTGGTGGAGAGCTCGGTGAGGTAGGGGGCGAGAAAGGAGGGAGCGCCGAGGCGGAGGGTGCCTTGGAGGTAGTCACCGGACGGGGTGTAGGTGGGGAGGGGGGCGGCGAGAACGGCGGCGGGTCCGGGGGTGGCGGATCGGGAGCTGGTGGATTCGCAGCCGGTGAGGAGGAGGAGAGCCAGCAGGCCCAAGGTGGGAACCAGAGGGCTCGAGTTCATGGAGGAGTTAGGGTTGGCGTTCTTCGAGGAAAGGGGGAAGGTCTTCGGCTGAGGCATCGGAGCAGGAGGAGATGCTGAGGGCATAAAGGGAGAAGAGACCGAGGCAGAGGACGGTGAAAAAGAAGCGGAAGTCGAGGATTTGGCGCATGGACTGTGTCGGGATGAAAAACCGAAGAGAGGGGTGGCGTCAAACCTGCATTTGAAAAAGTTTGGTGGGCGGGGGGAGGGCATGGCATGGTCGGGAGGTTCCGATGGCCAAGACGATGTTGAGAAGGATTGGGGAAATGGTTGGGAACTTGATTTTGCCGGGGGTGGGGACGGGGCTGCTGGCAGGGGGTGGGAGGCGGGGTTGGTGGAAGCCGGCGCTGGTGTCTTTGGCGGGGCTTGGGATGAGTTTGGTTGGAGCGGGCGTGGTGGTGTCGCTTACCGGTCTCGTTCCGACGGAAGAACATTTGCAGGAGGTGTTTATTGAGCAGCCTGCCAATTTGGCGTGGTTGGCGTTGGGCGCGGTGTTGACCTTGGGCGGTGGCTTGTTGGTGTTGGCGGGCTATGGGTGGAGTCTCGGGAAGACGGTGATCCGCTGGAAGGACGAGGCAGGATGAAGCTGGCGGTGGTTTGGTTGGGGATCGGGCTTGCGTGGATGGTTTCAGGGCAGCCGCTGGAGATTTCCGATGAAGCGCGGGTGGCTGCGGATCGGTGGCTGGCGGCCTTGGATACGCGGGACGGACGGGGAACTTGGGAGATGGCAGGGCGTGAGTTTCAGGAGGCCATTGCGGTGGAGGCGTGGGAGAAGGTGGTGGCGGAGCTGCCGGCGGAGGAGAGGCAGTTCGGGGGCCGACGATTGATTGCCGCGCATTTTACCCGGGAGCTGCCGGGGGGAGTGCGGGGCCAGTTTGTGATTTTCCAATTTCGTCGTGGTCGGGAGGCGGGCTGGGAGGAGACGCTGATTGTTTCTTTGCAGATTGATGGTCAGTGGCGGGTTGCGGCTTATCAGGTTGGGGAACGGCAGGAATCAGGGGACCGGGAGATCGGCCGATGACTCTCGGATGAGTTGGGCGAGGCGGGCTGCGGCCCATCGAGCTGAGTCGGGGGTGACGGCAAGCGATGGGGCGAGGGAGATGACATTGCCGAGGCAGCCACCGCCGAGGAGGATAAGACCGGAGGCGAGGGCTTGTTCGATGACGGGGCCGACCGGGAGAGGGTCTCCGGTGGAGGTGGCCAGTTCGAGGCCCCACATAAGGCCCCGGCCGCGAAGGTCACGGACGTTCGGGTGGTTGGTGAAGGTGGAGTGCAGGGTGGTGGCCCAAAGGTGGCTGGCGGCGTGGAGGTGTTGGGGCAGGGCGGGATCCAGCCAACGTCGCAGCGAGGCGACGGCCGCGGCGCAGCCGAGGGGGTTGCCGAGAAAGGTGCTGGTGTGAAGGGCTTCTCCTTCCGATTTGGGCCAGGCGTCCATAAGGCGTGCGGGGGCCACACAGGCAGAGAGGGGGAAGCCGCCGGTGAGGGCTTTGCCGAGACAGATGAGGTCCGGTCGAACCTCTTCCGCGTCACAGGCGAAGAGGTGGCCAGTTCGCCAGAAGCCGGTGTAGATTTCGTCAAAGA
>JBDNCR010000296.1:0-3330 GCA_046719555.1 Verrucomicrobiia bacterium
TCTATTTTGGTGTCCGGGCCGGTGCCGACCTGTTTTTCGACCTCCATGCGGACGGTTTCGAGGTCGAGGCCCATTTTTTGGAGGACGTTGACGGCGACGCCCTGGCCGAGTTTGATGAGGCCGAGGAGGAGGTGTTCGGTGCCGACGTAGTTGTGGTTGAACCGGTCGGCTTCTTTGCGGGCGAGGGCGAGGACTTGTTGGGCGCGAGGGGTAAAGTTGTTCATGGTTGGGGAAGGGTGTTAAGCTTTTTCATGTTGGGTTCGGCAAGGGCCCGGAGGCTGTCGCGAAGGATGTCGGCCCGGAAGGCGTCGCGCTCGTCGGCACCCAGTTTTTTATCCGCGGCCCGTTGAAGGTGGGCGGGCTGGGTGTTGATGAGGAGCTCGTTGAGTTTGGGTTCGTACGCACGGGGAAGGATGTCGAGGTCAACGCCGAGGCGGAGGAGGGAGAGCAGGTTCAGGGCCTCTTTGGAGGAGATTTGGTAGGCGTAGAGCATGATGCCGTAGGCGCGTCCGAGTTGGTCGGCAAGCATTCGTCCGCGTTCTTGCATGAGTTTTTGGCGGGCGTTGAGTTCGTGCCCGACGATCTGTTGGACGACTTTGGAGAGCCGTTCGAGGATTTGTTGTTCGCTCTCGCCGAGGGTCATTTGGTTGGAGATTTGGAAGAGGTTGCCGAGGGCTTCGGTGCCTTCTCCGTAGAGGCCGCGAACGGCGAGGCCAATTTGGTTGACCGATTTGATGACTTGATTGATTTGGTCGCTGAGGACGAGGCCGGGGAGGTGGAGCATGGCGGAGGCGCGCATGCCGGTGCCGACGTTGGTGGGGCAGGCGGTGAGGTAGCCGAGCTGGGGAGAGAAGGCGAATTGGACGGATTGTTCGAGGTCGGAGTCGGCGCGGTCAACGCTTTCCCAGGCTTCCTGGAGGGCGAATCCTGGGCGGATGCCTTGCAGGCGGAGGTGGTCTTCCTCGTTGAGCATGATGGAGAGGGTTTGGTCGGCGGAGATGACGACCCCGGAGCCGGCATTTTTGGCGGCATGTTCGCGGCTGATGAGGTGTTGTTCGACGAGGATTTGTTTTTCGAGCGGGGTGAATTTGTCGAGGGCTTGGTCGTAGGCCGGATTGGCCATGGGTGGCAAGGCCGCGACCACGGGCTGGAGTTCCGCCAGGAGACGCTCTCGCTCGCCCCGTTTGAGCCAGCCGGGAAAGGCCCGGCCGTTGAGGTTGCGGGCAAGTCGAACCCGACTGCTGATGACAATGCCACTGCCTTGGGGAGCGGGGGAAGGTTTTGCGTTTCCTGCCACAACTGAGAACGTAAGGGCCGGGGGGGGAAAATGCAACCGGAAGAAGGGTTTTTAAGCGGGGTTGGGAGGTGGGGTTCGGAGGCCGGGGCTAGGGTTTGCGCAGGACGGCGAGGGTGGCGAAGGAGAGGACCGCAAGGACGGTGACGCCGCCGAGAATCCAGCTGGTGAGGGTGTGAGCTTGGCGGCGGCGGGTGGCTTCGTTCTGGATTGAAGTTGCCAGGATCTCGGCCCGGTGTTCCGTGGCCAAGGCGAGGGCATCGATTTCGTTATTGAGCTGGCGGTCGATGCCGCGAACCAGGGCATCGACTTGGAAGATGGAGGCGGGGTTGGAGGTGTCGTAGGCTTGGAGACCCTGGCGGTAGAGTTCGGCCAGCCGTCCGTGAGCGGCGGGGAAATGGGCGGGAGCATCGTCCAGCCCGGCTTCGGTGAAGTGGCGGGCGAGTTCGTCGAGTTTGACGCGGGTGGCGGCTTCAGCGGATTCGAAGGCGGTGCGATAGCGGGTGAAGTCGTCGGGGTTTTGACCGCGCAGGAGGATGTTTTTCCATTCTTGAATTTGGTTTTTGAAGGAGACTTGGGCTTCGCGGGCGGTGGTGACGGTGCGGTGGATGCGATCGATTCGTTGGAGGCCTTCGGTGGCCGCTTGATGGGCGCTGCGGATGGAGAAGAGAAAGTAGAGGCTCGAGGCCAGGACGAGGAGACAGAGGGCGGCGGCAATTTTGGAAAAGGTGGCGGCGGAGATTCGGGGCATCCGGGAGCATTAGCAGCTTGTGAGCGGAATTCAGATGACTTTTTTTTGGGAGAGGAAATCGATGAGGGCGGTCCGGGTTTGCACGGGATGGACGGTGGCCTGGGTGTCGGGTTCTTGCATGATCTCCCGGAGTTTGAGGAGGCGATGGCCGCCGGATTGGGCGTCGAAGGTGTTCATGGCGATGGCGTAGCGGCGGCGCGGGTCAAGGGGACGTCCGTTGGTGTCGAGGACGCCGGTGAGTGTGTCCTTGTTGGGGCCGGTGCCGAACTTGAGTTTGAATCCGGAAAGGGTGCGGCCGGGACGGCGTCCTGCGGTTTGGAGGTTTTCGGTCATGATGACCAGGAGTTGCTCGGGGGTGACCTGGCCGGTGATGACGAAGTTTTCGAAGGGGATGATTTTCCAGATGTCGGCGACGGTTTTGGGGCCGGCGGGGATTTCGTTGTCGCTGGTGAAAAGGCCGTGGAAGACTCCATCGACCGGGATGTTTTTGGCGCGGAGGGCGGCGGTGATGGCTTCGGCGATGAGCTGGCCCAGGGGGGAGATTCCGCCACGGGGGGCTTGGGTGGAGACGGGCTTGGAGAAGGTGGCGACGGGGACGGCCTGGGCGCGATCGGCTTCTTCGAGGTGAGGTTGGCAGAGGTCAACGGTGGCGGGGTCGAGCGGGACGGAGGCGTCCATGAGTTGGAGTTTGGGTGTGGCCGAGAGGAAAGCTCCGGTGTCGGGGTCGAAGGCGAGGTCGAGCCGCCCGCAGTGGATGCCGAAGTAGTTGGCTTGGGTGTAGGGGATGCCGTTGACGGGAACGTTTTCGTTTTCGCGGTGGGTGTGCCCGGCGAGGAAGGCGCGCACCTCGGGAAACGTGGAGGTGAGGGATTGGACGCGGTTGGCAAAGTCATCGCCACGGTCGCGCAGGCCCATGTGGCCGGCGAGGATGATGGCGTGGGCTCCGGCAGCGCGGGCGGTTTGGATGGCGGCGCGGACCGGTTCGACCGGGTCGAGGGGTTCGATGCCTTGGTAGAAGGAGGGGTGGAACCAGAAGGGGAGGCCGGGGGTGCAGACGCCGACGATCGCGATTTTGAGTCCGCCCACTTCCTTAAGAATCAAGGGGGCGATTTTGGCGAAGGGGTGGTTGGCTTCGGGGAAGGTGCCAGCAAGGTGGCCGTCCAGCTTGGCATTGGCGAAGAGGGCAGGCATCTGGGAGGCGGAGAGGGCACGGAGAAAAGGTTCCATGGCCCAATCAAACTCATGGTTGCCGATGACCCAGGCGTCGTAGTTGAGTGCGTTGAAG
>JBDNCR010000297.1:0-3321 GCA_046719555.1 Verrucomicrobiia bacterium
CGCCAGCGACTTCCTCCCCGTCCGCCGTGCCGGGCGCGACCCAATACTGCTCTGCTCCAGCGCATCAATCGGCGTCGCCTGCCCGTAAAACTCCATGAACCCCTCCATCCCCAAAAGCCCCCGATACGCCTCCGCACTCACCGCGGCCAAGCGGTCCATCCAACCCGCCATCTCCCCATTGCCGGGCCCTCCCTCCCCCTCCAACAACGTCTCCCGCGTCACCCCCGCCAACAACAACTCCAGATTATACGTCGCCGTAATCTGATTCGCATACTTCTGCGCCACCGTCTCCCCCTGCTCCGTCAACCGCAAATCCCCGCACAACGATCCCCTCGGCAGCGCCTCCAAAAAACGATGCGTCGGTCCTGCCCCCCGGCTAATCGTCCCCCCCCGACCATGGAAAAATCGAATCCCCACCCCACGCGCCGCCCCCACCTCCGCCAAGGCGCGCTGCGCCCGATGTAACCCCCATTGGCTTGCCAAAATCCCACTGTCCTTATTGCTGTCACTATACCCAATCATCACCTGCTGCACCGGCCCGCCCCCAGCCTCGGCCCGAGCCGCCAACGTCCGCTTCGTCATCGGATGATCCAAAAACGCCGCCAGAATCCCCGGACTCCGATCCAAATCATCCAACGTCTCAAACAACGGCACCACCGGCATCCCGCACACCAACCCCTCCGGCCCGTTCCGGGCCAGACCTGCCTCCCGCGCCAACACATACACCACCAACAAATCCGACAACTGCCGCGTCATGCTCACAATCAGCGAACCCACCCCCGCCGGACCAAACGCCCGAATCTGCCGCACCAACACCCGATAACACCTCAACACCGCATCCGCCTCCGGCCCCGCCGAGGCATCCTCATGCACAAACGGACGCGGCGACTCCAACTCCCTCTCCAAAAACGCCACCCGCTCCTCCTCCGGCCACTCCGAAAACAACTTTCCCTCCGACTCCAACACCCCCGCCGCCGTCAACAACTGATCCATCGCCGCATCATGAAACCGGCTATTCTGCCGCACATCCAAGCACGCCAAATGAAACCCAAACGTCCGCACCAACCGAATCACCGGCTCCACATCAAACCGTGCAATCGTCGGTGCCCCCGCCTCCACCAATGCGTCTCGGAGCGTCTCCAAATCCTTCACCAACTCCTCCGCCCTCCGATAAATCCCCGACCCCCTCTCCGCATCTGCGGGCATCTTCGCCAACATCACCCCGACCCATTGCCGATACGGCTCCTCCGGATTCCTCCCCAAAATCTCCTCGCCCTGGGCACCCAAATGCCTCGCCTCCTCCTCAATGGCCTCCAGAAACCTCGCCGGCACCGGCTGCAACAACCGCGACAAACTCAATTTCCCCCCCAATTCCTTCAACGGAACTCGAACCACCTCCAACGCCGCCTTCCTCAACTCCTTCAGCGTCTCCGCCGTCACCTCCGCCGTCACCAGCGGATGACCGTCCCGATCCCCGCCCACCCAGGTTCCAAACGTCAACCGGGGCCGCGCCTCCGCCCGCTCCAACAACCCCGGATCAAACCCCGCCTCCTCCCACGCCTGGGCGAGACGTAAATCCAACTTCGGCACCACCTTCGGAAACACCTCGGTCAAATAATGCAACATCGACTGCCGTTCCGAAGCCACATCGGGCTTGCGCAAAATAATCTCTCCCGTCCGCCACAACCGTTCCAGCGCCACCTTAATCTCATCCCGGATCACCTTCCGCTCCTGCGGCGTCCACATCTGATTCTCCCGCTGCACCAGCAACAAATACAAATGCCGATGCTGCTCCAACACCGTCGCCCGCTTGGCCTCCGTCGGGTGCGCGGTCAACACCGGCTCCACCCGGATCCCCGGCAGTCGACTCGCAATCTTCCGTCCGGTCCATCCCCGCCGCTTCAAATCCAACAACTGTTGCCCCCACAACCCTGGCTCGGAAGCCGATCCCCCGTCCGTCTCCCGTTGCCGCCGCATCTGCGCCGCCGTGTTCTCCTCCACCATATTCAACAACTGAAACGAAATCGACAACGCCTGGCCGACCCGTTCGGACGACAACTTCGGCACCAACCGCATCGGCCCCTCCAGCCACGGCAACGCCCGCGCCACATCCTTTTCTCCCAACTCAATCAACACCTCCTCAAAGCACTCCATCAAAAAACGGAGATCCCGATCGATCTTCTCGAACCCCTCCTTCAAATAACCCGCCTTCGTCGCCATAACTAACTCCTCCGCATCAAGCGCGATCAGGCGCCAAGCCCTCACCGCGGATCGCTTCATTACCCCACCCACCCCCGGCAACGCACGCCCATTCTTCACCCCCTTGCACACCGCACCTCCCCACGCCCCACCCATCCCCCTGTGGGGCGTGTGTCCCCACGCGCCATCCCCTTCCACCCCTCCCCTGTAGGCCGCATGTCCTCATGCGGCAACCCACCATCTGCTCCGCCCTGTAGGCCGCATGTCCCCATACGGCAACCCCCTCACCCGTCTTCTGTAGGGCGCATGTCCTCATGCGCCGTCCCAAAACCTCTCCGACGAAAAAAATCCACCTTCTGGGACTTTGGCCCCTCGCCTACGGATTAAACTGCGACGTGCTGACCACTCGCCACCGGTAGAAATTGTGCAACGGCTCAGCCCCTGGATTCGTCGCGTAATCCGGAATCGTCGTATCACTCGGGTCCAAATACCGTTCAATCAACGTCGATCCCCGGAACTCCGACAACACCCGATCCTGATTCTGATTCCACTGCCCCGGCGACCGCGGCCGCTCCAACGCCTGCACCCGCCAGTGCACTCGGTAGGTGTTCGACTTCGTCGTCAAGAGCGGATAAAGATACGCATAAGGACGCTCCCTCAGATTATCTGCCGTGTACCGGCGCTGATTCCACCACGTTCGCACATTCGTTCCCCCAACAGGGATCAGGGGAACTTCACAAATTTCCGTAGCTGACCGATACACTTGGCCTGCAACCAACCGTTGGTTAATCTGCGCCATTGTCGCATCCAGATCCAATGGATGAATGGTTCCACTTAGGGTCGAGATCTGTTCAAGCTTGTCCCAAATTCTCCGGTGTCCCTCGTTCACCTGATTGTCAGGAATCGCCCGAATCCGGAGATGCTTGAGAGCCGACCGGACTGCGGTATCACGGGTGATATACGTTCCAAAAGGTTGAATTCGTGTGTTGAGATTTACTTTTCCAGCCGTCGAGAAATTTTCACTAATCGGCACCGGATCCACTCGAGGCATCCAGAGAAAATCCGCGATCAGATGATCCGGGGGAGAACCCGCACCCGGATGCTCAGCGGAGGTGACAGGCG
>JBDNCR010000298.1:0-3320 GCA_046719555.1 Verrucomicrobiia bacterium
CACCGGGCTCTATTCGATCAACCTTCTTGGCGCCTTCCTCTTCACCCTCGCCGCCCCCTACTTCTTCTTCTATTGGTGGGGAGTCCAAGCCACCGTTTTTGGCCTGGCCATCGCGGGCCTGGCCATCGCCGCTCTCCTCGCGTTCGGTTTACCTCCAGATCGCCCTTCCTCCACAACAACGATCTCCACCGGGCCGACGCTCCACTCAACCTCTGAACGCCCCACCCTCGATCCCATCCTTGTCCTGATCGCCTTCCTCAGCGGGCTTTTCTTTTTTGCCCTGGAAATTCTCTGGTTCCATCTCATCGCCTGTGCCCTCAGCAACAGCACCTACACCTTCCCCCTCCTCCTTGCCGTCGTCTTGGCCGCCCTTGCCGTCGGCGGTGCTTGGGTCCGACATCTGGCCCCCCGTAGCCTCACCGACGCCCGACTCCATCTCTGCTGGGTTCTGGCCGCCCTGTGCCTGGTCATGCCTCTCGGCACCCGCCTTTGGCCCTACATGGGAGCCACCGCCGCACTCTTCGGCCAGCACGTCACCAACTTTTACCTCGCGGAAACCATCAAGTTCCTCACCGCCCTAGCCTTCCTGGGTCCCATCGCAATTCCCGCTGCGGCCATCTTCCCTCTGATTTTCCAAGGGTTCACCCACGGACAAGCTCCTGGAGCAAAAGCGATTGGCTACCTCTGCGCCATCAACACGGCCGGTTGCGTGTCGGGAGCCCTTCTCGCCGGGTTTGTCCTCATTCCTACCCTCGGCTCCGAATCGAGTCTCCACCTCCTCTGGGGACTCTCTCTCGCCATGTTGGCCCTGATCGCTCTCCCCGGTCGCTTCTTCCAACAACATCCACCCGTTCAAAAAAATCTCATCGCCGCTGCTTTCGGGTTGGTTTGGCTTTTGGCACTTCCTCCGTGGGACCTGCGATTTCTAACCGGAGGCTATGGCGTTTACTTCACCGCGCCCGACCTTAACGACGAGGTCGTTTTTGCCGAGGAACACTACAGCATTGGCTTTTGCACCGTGCGCCGTTCCAACCAGCCCAATGAGTTCCTCGGCACCAACACCATTCATACCCTCCTCATCAACGGCAAATTCGACGCCGACGACGCTTCCCAAATCCCGGCCCAAATCAGCTTCAGTCTGATCCCCGGTTTCTTTGTTCCCTCCCAGTCTGCGGCCCTCGTCATCGGCCTCGGCTCCGGTCAGAGCGCCTTGATTCCCGTCCTTTTCGGATTTCGCCAGGTCGATATTTGCGAGATTTCCCCCGGCCACGTCCGCGCCGCCCGGGAATGGTTCCATCCCATCAATGGCCACGTTCTCGATCACCCCAACGTCCGCCTCATCATGGAGGACGGACGCAACTTCCTTCTTCGCTCCAACCGCTCTTACGACCTCATCAGCATGGAGATCTCCTCCATCTGGTTTGCCGGGGCCAGCAACCTTTACTCCCGCGAATTCTACCGCACCGCCCGCAGTCGCCTCAAACCAGGCGGGATTCTTCAGCAATGGGTGCAAATCCACCACCTCACCGAAGCCGAACTGCTCTCCATCATCGGCAGTCTGCGCGCCGCCTTCCCCAACATCAGTCTCTGGATTTCTGGCGGCCAAGGAATCCTTGTCGCCTCCGTTGAACCCTTCACCTTCAACCCTCGCTTCTGGGACCAATTCCTCCATGGCGAATCATTCGCCGAAAAGCGCCGTCTGGTCTCCATCACCAGCCAAGATGACCTCTTCAGCCTCCTCGTTCTCGGCCCCCGCGAGATCGACGCCATGCTCGCCGCCCATCCCCACACCCTCAGCACCGACCTCAATCGTTGGCTCGAATACCATACCCCCCGCTACTACCGCAGTCCCCAACCCCACTCCCTCCTTAACCTGAACTTCTTTCGATCCCATCAAGATCCCACCGTTTCCACCCCTGACGAACGCCTTGCGCCTGCCACCCCCTAACGTTCTCAAACGTCACAAGGTTGTAACCTATTTGTTCTTGGGCCTCGATTCAGCTCCGGCAATCTGATTCCATGCTCGGTTGTTTCCTTAGCGCGGTCACCGCCCTCGCTCTCGGCCAAATCAACGTCCCTGACCGCACTCCTCATGTCGATCGGCCCACGATCGATTTCGACCCCTTTTATCTCGAACTCGCCCAGCATGGCACCTGGTCACCAAACGATACCTACAAATTCGTTTTCCGCCCCCATGGAGTCGATGCCGCCTGGCGACCCTATCGTCGTGGACAATGGATCTACTCCGACCACGGCTGGACTTGGCGCGGCAGCGAAAAATGGAGCTGGGCCACCGACCACTTCGGCTTCTGGACCCGTCGAGGAGTGTCCCACTGGTCCTGGGTCCCGGCAGATTTTTGGCTGTCCGCCACAGTCGAATGGATCCAATCGGGCGACTATGTGGGATGGCGCCCCTCGATCCTCGACCGCTTCAGCAACATGGAGGAATCCGAATCCCTCCGCTATGCGAATCCCGAGGAATGGAATTTTATTCCCAAAGCCAAACTCGGCCAACCCCTCACCCCCGCCGACTTCGCATCCGATGACCTTGCGGCGGAACTCCTCGCCGCTCACCAACCTTGTGACCATGTGTTTGTTGCCTGGCGAGAGATTCCACGTCCCGGCCCGGCACCGGTCATTGATGATCCAGAGACCGGTGAACGGATCCCCATCCCTGTCATCCACAACCTGACCAGTCCCACCCAGGTAGCCCAAGACACCGCCGAGTCCCTTTTCTTTTACCGCCCGAAATTCCGGCAGGATGCCGATGGCATTTTCCGTCGCATCGAAATTCTCTCTGGCCGTTCCACCCAAAACCTTGCCGCCAGTGCTCGCCAAGAAATCCAGACAGCCGTCGAGCGATCTGAACCGGGTCCACGACTCACCCGTGAAGAGCGGGAGGCCCAGTGGAAGCGGATGCAACGGGCTCACGAACGCGAACTCGAACGCTGGGAACGCCTTCGGCGCTAGATGGATGACCGCCTCGAATCCCCGCGAACGCCGCACGTTACCGGGGAATCTGGTAACGCTCCCGCACTTCTTCCATCCGTTCCCGCACGCGGGGTGGCACCTGCGAATCCTCAATCTTGTGAAAAATCATCTGCAACACATGCCTCTCCTCCTCGTCCATCTTCCCATCCTTCAAGGCCAGCCCCAGCAGAAAATTTAACTCCCCCAAATCTAACTCCTCATTATCCGTAAAGACCGCGATACGGCCGTAATTGATCATCTCACGCCAGGAAGAATTTGAATATTTCACCCGACGATCTAACCCCGAAATTCCCTCCGACGGAAAGCTCGGTGATGTGACATTCGGATGA
>JBDNCR010000299.1:0-3320 GCA_046719555.1 Verrucomicrobiia bacterium
CCGTTCATTGACCGCCTCCGACGCCAGCGCACACCGCTCCACATCCACCACCGTCTTCCCATCAATCGCCCAAAACCCCAACCGCCCCTCCTGCCGGTGCACCGTAATTCGGTTCCGGTAACCATAAACCTCCGGACTGGCCACCACCGGCCCCAGCCGCACCTCCCCCACGCCACCAATCCGCTCCAGCACATCCCGCAACTGCTTGGTCTTGGCCGCAAGCTCCGTCGGGTAATCCACATGTTGATACTGACATCCCCCGCACGCCCCATAATACGGACATTCCGGCACCACCCGACCTGGCCCCTCCTCCGCACACCCCATCGGCAACCCCCGCACAAACCGCTTCCCGGTCTTAATCACCTTCACCGTCACCCGATCCCCCACCGCGGTAAATGGCGCAAAAACCACCATCCCATTCACACGACCCACCCCATCCCCTCCAAACGCCACATCCTCAATCCTCACCTCAACTTCCTCACCTAACTTCACATCGCACCTCCCAACATCAACAAAAAAGCCCGCAACCCCTCCGGCTGCGGGCTTTTTTGATCAACCCATCCAATCAATAGAAATTCTCGTATAAATCCGCCGGCGGATACAACCGAATCGTTCCCGTGTCATACTGCGGCTGCTTGATCGGCGCGATCGGAAATGGTGAGGTCACCAACTCAAACGCTCCCACAAACACATCCATCGACATCCGACTCACCCCCTGCACAAACCCCTTCGTAAACCCCACCGTCGGCCCCTCCTCCATCGTCAACACCCACATCGAATCCAAGATCTCCACCGGCGCCAAAACCAGATTGGCCAAACCTTGCCCCGCCCGATCATAAAAATTCGGCTTCTTCGGCATCTGAATATCCCCATAGCTCACCGCCGCCACCAACACCAAAGCCAACGTCAAACAGATCGATTTCATAAGATGCCTTCTCCAATTTTCTACATTCCACGCGATTCAACTTAAAAAGTCAACCCGCGACTTCTCCCTCTCGCCCCCGCCCCATGTTCCTCACCAAAGCATACCCGCACCCCCCCAAAAGCCCCAACGCCAACACCCCCGCTCCAACCAACAACCAAATCAGACCACTCCCCGGTTCCCCGGCCACCGGCTCCACCGCCCGTTCCACCGGAGGTGCAACCACCCGTTCCCCTTCCAAGGTCTCGTTCATGACCGACTCCACTTGGGCCAATTCGCTCCCTCTTGGCTCCTCCCTGAACCGTTGCGGCTCCTCCATCACCACCTCAACCGGTGCCACCACCTTCTCAACCGGTGCCACCGGCGCAACCTCCATCATCGGCACCGGCCCCTCAACCTTTTCCGTCGTTTGAGCGACCGCCGCTTCCCCTCCCCTCCGCGCCGCCACCTTGGCCGCCGCAGCCCTCGGCTCCATCCCCACCGGGGCCTCCGCTAAAGGCGTCACCACCACACGACTCCAGCCGGTCGGCCCATGCTCGGGCCCGGTCCCCATCCCAAAATAAATCCGGAAAAACAACTCGCCTCCCGGCGGCACCTCCTCCGCCAAAACCCCACCCACCCGATGGACTCCCCACCCGTCCGTCTGCTCGGATGGACTCCACACCGCAAACCGCTCATAGGTCGCATCATCCCGAGACACCTGCAACTCCACCACCGGCAGATCCCGATAAGCCGGGCCGCCCTGGTAAATCACCTCCACCTCCGTTGTAAAACCCTTCACCGCTTCTCCCGTCGCATTCTTCAGCCGAAACGTATACCCCATCTCCGCATGCGGTTTCTCCGGATGGGTGATCACCAGGCGCGAGCCAGCCTCCGACAACCCCAAATCCCCTGCCTGCCGAAACGTCGCAAAATTAAAGGGCATCTCCGCCACATTCCTCGCCCCCGACATCTCCTTGCCAAACCCCGAGGGAGCCGCCTCCCCCCACCCATAGTCCTCATACCGCCAAAAAACACTCATCGACTCACCGAAAAAAAAAGCCGCTGAGTCGCCCCACTGACGGCGCTCGGCATCAGATCGCGTCAGCCAATTCCCATGCGCTCCACTCCCCAAATTGTAAACCCCGGCGAGACCCCGATCCAATCGCAACTCATGCCCCTCACCCATCTGTTTCAAAGTCCACTGCCCCTGACTCGACTCAAGGCCCAACCAGCCAAAACCGATCACCACCAACCAAACGATAGATGTCTTCATCACATTCTTTGTAGCACAAGCATTCGCACCCACCAAGCCCCGACTGCTTAAGCTAGAAAATAATTTTCATAAAAACCACCTCCACAAGAGGGATTATCCAGCATGTTTTGTTCGTTAGCTTTAACGCATAAGCGGATTCCGCGTTGATGCCGTTGCACCTAATTAATACTTTCGCGGCCCTATGGCACGCCTCCTTCTCCCCCTCCTCCTTACCTTCGGCTTGGCCCTCTCCCAGGCCTCCGCCCAACGCTCCGACATCGGCCTCAACCCCGAACACGTTTCGACTTACACCAAAGATAAATTGTTCGCGGACGCTCTCAAGCAGGCCGAACCCATCTCCACCCCAGTCGATTCCAACGGTTGGCCCACCACCGATTTCACCGTCAAAATTGGTGCCCCTCTCTGGAACAAGATCACCGACGCCCCCTTCGGCACCAACGGCAATCATGGCACCTACCGGGTCGTCTTCAATGGCCAAGCCGCCATCTCCGGAGCCTCTGTCACCAGCCAAACCTATGACGCCGCCTCCAATACCACCACCGCCTTCATCAATCAGACCAACCCCAACGACATGTCCCTGACCTTCTCCAACACCCGGCGCACCAGCGGCTCTCCCACCAACACCGGCGTCACCAACCTCCGGATCATGCGACCCATCACCGCAGGCTCAACCACCCCTCACGAACTCCACGAGGTCATCAGCCGCTCCTTCCAACAAACCATGCAGCCTTACGGGTTTATCCGCGCCATGGACCTCACCGCCACCAATGCCAACCCCCTCGTTCACTGGGCTGACCGCGTCCGCCCAGGCGATCCCTTCCAAGCCCGCTCCGCAGACGGCTACGGCTGGCAAGGTCGCGGCATCGCCTTCGAATACCTCATCCTCATGGCCAACCAAACCGGAAAAGACCTCTGGATCTGCGCTCCTCCACGCGCCAGCGATGACTTCCTGCTCAAACTCGCCCGACTCTTCCGCTACGGCAGTGACGGCGTCAATCCCTACTCCTCCCCCCAATCCAACCCCGTCTGGCCTCCCCTCGCCCCCGAACGGAAACTCTACATCGAAATCGGAAACGAGTTCTGGAACTTCGGCGGCCCCTTCGCGGCCACTCACGAGTGGAATAACCAACAAGCCCAAATCGA
>JBDNCR010000003.1:0-19359 GCA_046719555.1 Verrucomicrobiia bacterium
AGCCAGCTCTATATGTGGACGGTGGTGGCGTATTTGCGGGGCACCTGGTGTCCGTATGCCAATCGACAGTTGAAGGAGTTTCGTTTGGCGGAGGAACGGTTGATGGCGGCAGGGGGCACGATTATTGGGATTGTGCCGGCTCCGCCTCGACAGTTGTTGGCCAAGGTGGTGGAGCTGGAGTTGGGGTTTGTCTTGCTGGCGGATGAGGTTTTTGATGCGGCGCGGAGTTTTGGGGTGCTGGAACGGATTGAGCCTGGGGAGGCTGGGCCGTTTTTGCGAGCGCGGGCAGCGATGATTCCGATTGGGCGTGAGGAGGGGTATTGGGTGCCTCGGGCAGCGGTGTGGGTGATTGATCCGGAGGGGAGGGTGGCGGCGGAGTGGATGCGGGAGCGAGGGGCAGGTTTTGTGGAGGCGGAGGTGCTGTTGCGGGAGGTGGAACGGTTGCGAGGGCTCCGAGGGACGGAGTCTGGGCGGTGAGGAGTTGCGGATTGAAACCGGGCGAGAATCTGATTGAGTTCAAGTTTCCTTTGATGGCGAAAAAGGCAAACCCAAGTTAACCGGTGAGATATTGATGAGCACTCCTTCCCCTTTATTGAAGCAACGGTCGATCAAGCCCAAGGCGTCGTTTTGCAAGAAGGCGCGTGTGGGGAGCGCGAAGGTGTATGAGAAGATGTATCGGCAGTCGCTGGAGAAGCCGGAGAAGTTCTGGGGGGAGGCGTCGAAGGAGATTACGTGGTTCCGCCCTTGGAAGAAGCTGGTGTCGTGGAAGCCGCCATTTGCGGAGTGGTTTGTGGGGGGGCGTTTGAATGTTTCGTATAATTGTCTGGATCGGCATGTGGCTTCGAGTCGGCGACATAAGGCGGCATTGATTTGGGAGGGAGAGCCGGGTGAGCGGGTGACCTTGACCTATGCGCAGTTGCATCGGGAGGTGTGTAAGTTTGCGAATGTGTTGAAGGGGGAGGGGGTGAAAGCGGGGGATCGGGTGGCGATTTACATGCCGATGATACCGGAGGCGGTGGTGGCGATGCTGGCGTGTGCGCGGATTGGGGCGCCGCATACGGTGATTTTTGGGGGGTTTAGTGCGGAGTCGGTGAAGGATCGGATCAATGACTGCGGGGCGAAGGTGGTGGTGACGGCGGATGGGGGGTATCGGCGAGGGCAGGTGGTTCGGTTGAAGGAGAGTGTGGATGCGGCGTTACCTGGGACCACGACGGTGGTGCGGGTGATTGTGGTGAGGCGGGTGGGTTTGGAGCTGGTGCTGGGGGAACGGGACCGGTGGTATCACGAGGCGATGGCGGAGGCTTCGGATGAGTGTGAGGCGGTGGCTTTGGAGAGTGAGCATCCGTTGTTTATTCTTTACACCAGTGGGAGCACGGGGAAGCCGAAGGGGATTTTGCACACGACGGCGGGTTATTTTTTGGGGGCGTTGCTTTCGACGAAGTATGTTTTTGATTTGAGGGATGAGGATTTGTATTGGTGCACAGCCGACATTGGCTGGGTGACGGGGCACACTTACGTGGTGTATGGGGTGTTGGGGTTAGGGGGAACGTCGCTGATTTATGAGGGGGCTCCCAATCATCCGGAACCGGATCGGTTTTGGAAGATCATCGAGGAGCACAAGGTGAACATTTTCTACACGGCTCCAACGGCGATCCGGGCGTTTATGAAATGGGGTGAGGAGTGGGTGAGGAAGCATGATTTGAGTTCGCTGCGGTTGTTGGGTTCGGTGGGGGAACCGATCAATCCGGAGGCTTGGTTGTGGTATTACCGGAATGTGGGGGGGGAGCGGTGTCCGGTGGTCGACACGTGGTGGCAGACGGAGACGGGGGGGCACATGGTGACGACGCTGCCGGGGGCGGTGCCGATGAAGCCGGGTTCGGCGGGGCTGCCGTTTTTCGGAGTCGATATCGCGGTGGTTGATGAGAGTGGGGCTGAGGTGCCTCCGGAGACGGGGGGACGTTTGGTGATCCGGCGTCCGTGGCCGTCGATGTTGCGGTCGATTTATGGGGATGCGGCTCGATACCGGAAGCAGTATTGGAGTGAGGTTAAAGGGTGTTATTTTACCGGGGATGGAGCCCGGCGGGATCGGGATGGGTATTTCTGGATTACGGGGCGGATTGATGATGTTTTGAATGTGGCGGGGCACCGTTTGGGGACGGCGGAGGTGGAGAGTGCACTGGTGAGTCATCCGGCGGTGGCGGAGGCGGCGGTGGTGGGTAAGCCGGATGAGATTAAGGGTCAGGCGGTGTTTGCGTTTGTGACGGTGAAGCAGGGGGTGACGCCGACGGCGGAGTTGAATGAGGAGTTGCGACGCCATGTGGGCAAGGAGATCGGGGCCATTGCGAAGCCGGATGTGATCCGGTTCGCGGAGGTGTTGCCGAAGACGCGCAGTGGAAAGATTATGAGGCGGCTTTTGCGTGAGATTGCGGCAGGCGGTGAGGTTAAAGGGGATGTGACGACCCTGGAAGACTTCAACGCTCTGGCGAGTTTGCGCGAGGAGGAGAGCTAGGGCAGGGAGGGATTGGGGGGTAGATGGGTAGGCGCGTGGTTTAACCGCGGGCCAGGGCGGCTAGATCTCGACGGGCTGACCTGGAGGAGGAATGATGACTCGGAGGGAGGGGGCGCGTTGGGTGAGTTGTTCTTGGAACCAGGCGAGGGCCGGTGGATCTCCGTGGATGAGGAGGCACTGGCGGGGGTTGAGGCGGAGGATGTAGTCGAGGAGGGACTCGCGGGTGGCGTGTGAGGTGAAGTCGAAGTGTTCGACACGGGCCCGGACGGGAATTTCGGGGTCGCCAGGGTTGAGTTGGATTTTTCCGCCGCGCGGGGTGGCGCGGAGTCGGCCGGCGGGTGAGTCGGGGTCACAGTAACCGACGAAGAAGACGCCGTTTTCTTCTCGGTTGAGGAAGGAGGCGGCGAAGCGGTTGGAGTTGGTGTGGCGGGTCATCATGCCGGAGGGGAGGAGGTAGAGGTGGGAGCGGCGAGGGCGGAAGTCGCGGAGGGTGCGCCAGTCGAGGACCTGGGGACGGATATCTTCGGTGAGGGAGGGTTTGTGGGAGAGGCGGTCGGGGGCGTCGGCGAGGCGGTCGTAGATTTCGGTGAAGGAGCGGCCGAGGCCACCGATGAAGAAGGTGTCGTGGGGGATTTCGCCGCGTTGACGGGCTTGATGGAGGAGGGCGAGGAGTTCCTGGGTTTTGCCCATGGCGAAGATGGGGAGGAGGACACACCCGCCTGCGTCATGGACTTGGTTGAGGGCTTGGAGGAGGTGGTCGCGGACGCGGTCGCGGGAGTAGCCGTCCGGGTTGGGTTGGGCTCCGCGGGTGGTTTCGATGATGAGGGTATCAATATCGGAGGTGGGAAGTTGGGCACCGCGAAGGAGGCTTTGGTCGGTGAAGTTGAGGTCGCCGGTGTAGAGGATGCGGCGGCCGCGATGGTTGATGTCGATGGCGGCGGAGCCGAGGATGTGTCCGGCACGGTGGAGGGTGAAGGCGACGGTTTCGGGGAGTCGGGAAGGGTGTCCATCGAGGGACCAGCGGTCTCCTGTGCGGACGGTCTGCCAGCGGCGGGTGAGGGCGGCGACTTGGGAGTGGGTGTAGAAGGGGTATTCCGGGATGCCGAGTTCCTCGCGCTGGCTTTTCATGACGTTGACCGAGTTGTGGAGGAGCCGGTCGGCAAGGTGGCAGGTGGGTTCGGTGAGGAAGACGGGGGCGTCGGGATGACGCTCCATGAGGAGGGGGGCCGCCCCGATGTGATCGTGGTGGGCGTGAGAGAGGAAGATGGCGTCGACGGGGCGGTGGTCGAGGTGCTCGAGGAGGGGGAGGGAGGCCGTGCCGTCGAGTTTGGGGTGCATGCCCGCGTCGAGCACGACGGCGGCGTCGCCAAGGTCAAGGTGGTAGGCATTGGCGCCGATTTCGTTGGCGCGCGCCAGATTGGTGAAGGTGGGCATCAAGAGCCGGTGGGAAAGGCGTCGTCGAGGAGGCCGTTGGGGAATTGGTTACCAGGGCGGGAGGCGAGGCCGGCAATCCATTCGGTGAGAATTTTGGCGCGGATGGAGTCGGCGAGCTGATTCTCGAGCATGGGAAGGATTTGGGCCCGTTTGTCTTCAGCGGGTTGACCACGGGAGAGGATGAAGACGAGGGAGACGGCGTCGTCGGAGGGGAGGGGTTCGCTGAGTTCGCCGAGTTGGAGCAGCCGGGCGGCAGTCCGGACGAGGTCGGCGTTGGGGATTTTAAGTTCGCCGGGTTCGGCGGGGATGAAGGCGGGCGGTTGGAGAGGTTTGAGGTTCAGGGCGGCGGCAGCTTCTTTCCATGAGGCACCGTTTCTGAGGGCGGCGAGGAGTTGGGCCCGTGTGGATTCGACTTTTTCGCGGGTTTGGCGGGCGGCGGTTTCCTTGATGAAGTCGGCCCGGACTTGGGCGACCACGGTTTCGAAGGGTTGGGGCGTGCTGGGTTCGATGTCGAGGAGGTGCAGAACGATGAAGCCGGTTTCGGTTTGGAGGTAGTTGCTGATGGGGCGGCTGGGGGTGAGGTCGAAGGCGAAGCGGGTGACACGAGGTT
Source organism: Verrucomicrobiia bacterium (assembly GCA_046719555.1). Classification (GTDB taxonomy): domain Bacteria; phylum Verrucomicrobiota; class Verrucomicrobiia; order Methylacidiphilales; family CALFVM01; genus CALFVM01. Next base: position 4,554 of record JBDNCR010000003.1, read on the forward strand.
CGAAGAAATCGCTGGCGAGGGTGATCCAGTCGGAGGTTTCGACTTTGAGGCCGAGTTGGGCGGCGCGTTCGGTAAAGGCGGGAGGTTGGGCGGGGGCTTCGTCGCCGACATAGACGGAGGTGAAGTCGAAGGCTTGTTGACCGACGGCTTGGAGGGCGTCGAGTCGGGCGCGGCCTTCAAGTTTAAGTTGGTCGGGGGTGAGGTCGAAGCGGATGAATTGAAGTCGGCGTTTTTCGGGGGTGCGGTAGCGGTTAAGGTGATTTTGGTAGTAGGTTTGGAGTTCTTCGGGGGAGGGGTTGAGGGATTTGGCGGCGGTTTCGGTGGGGAAGGTGAGAACGGCGACTTCGACGGGGGAGTAGAGTTGGTCAAAGCGGGATCGAGCTTCGGCGGGGTCGATGAAGGAGGATCCGGCGACGGCGGCGACCATGGATTCGAAAAGGATTTCGTCGCGCACAATTTCGGCCAGGCGTTGATCGGAGATATTGCGGGGATTGAGGTAGGCGGCCTGGAACTGGGCGAATCGTTCGGGGGAGTAGCGACCGTCGGGGCCGGCAAAGAGGGGAAGTTCCTGGAGCCACTGAGCGATCATTTGGGGGGTGGCAGTGAGGCCGGCATCCCGGGCGGCGGCGATGACGGCCATTCGGATCCAGGTGTCGCGTTCGAGACGGGAGGCGAAGGCGCCGGCATCCTCTGGGGGAATTCCGGTCCGAAGGGTAAAGATGAGCTGGGTGGCGGTGAAGGCGGAGCCGAAGACGGGGGGTGAGATCCATTCGCCGTCAATTTTGCCCAGGGGTCCGGAGGCGGGGCCGGCGGGGGTCCAATTGCCGAAGAAGACGAAGGAGATGGCGACGATGGCGAGGACGAAGATGAGGAGGATGCGGAATTTCTGGTGGAGAAAAGTGATCATGAGGACGGATTTTTATTGAGAAGCGGGCGGGGACGATTCATGTTCTTCTGACTCGAATGTTCGCGATGGCTATCAAACCGGTTGTTTTGTCCCTTGCACTGGGGGTCAGCTTTGCCAGCGGGTTAGGGGCGGCGCAAGACAAAATCACCCTCCGCACCGGGCAGGTGGTTGAGGGGGAAGTCAAGAGGTTTGATCGAGAGAATCAACGGGTCTTTATTGCGGAGGCGCGGGGTGAGATTCCGTATCCTTTGGTAAACATTTCGGAAATCAGGTTGGGGCCGCGGAAGGAGATTGAGGAGGCAAGGGCGGCGTTGGCGGGGGGTGATGCGGGGAGGGCGGTGGAGCTGGTGGAGTCGTTGGCGAATAGCTTGGTCGGTCTGGACGATCCAGTGGCGGCGGAGGCGGCGGGGGTTTTGGCAGAGGCTTACAGTCGGGCCAATCAGACGGGGAAGGCGAATGAGTTGTTTGCGCTCATTGAGCGGGTCTATCCGACGAGCATTTACCGGTTGCAAGGCCGGGTGATTCAGGCGCGGAGTCAGTTTCGTGGGGGTGCTCCTGATGCGGCGTTGCGGACGCTGGGTGAGGTGGAGAAGGAGATCAAGCATCCGGCGATTCCCGATGCGGCCAGCATGCAGATCATGGGGGATTTATTGATGACCCGGGCAGAGATTTTGGAGGCGCAAGGGAAAAAGGCCGAGGCGTTGGCGGATTATCTTAAGGTGGTGGTGGTCTATTTTCAGCCGGAGTCGCGGGCGCAACAGGCGGCGGCGGCGGCGGAACGGCTGCGGAAGTCAGATCCAAAGTTGTTTGTCAATTGAACCTGAGTAAACTTATGCAAAAACCGAACATGAACTTGATGAACCGGATTCTTCCCTGGAGCGTTATCGCTCTCTTATTTGCCACCACTCCGCTCGCTTTTGGGCAGGAGGGGGGCGCGTCGCAGGACGTGAAGTTTTATGAAATTTTCTTCAAGGGCGACGCCAAGATGGTGGCCATGTGGCTGCTGGTCATCATGTCGGTGGTGATGGTGACCTTCACGATTGAGTTGTTCATCAAGTTGCGGATCAGCAAGCTGGCACCTCCGGCGGTGGTGGCGTTGATTCGGGACGCGTTGGCGGCCGGGAATTATCAATTGGCCTGGGAGACCTGCCGGGCCAACCCGTGCTATTTGTCGCGGGTGATTGCGGCGGGTCTTGAGCGGGTGGGCCGCGGTCGGGAAGTGACGGAAAATGCAGTGGCGGAGGTCTCGGCGAAGGAGGCTAGTGATTTGAAGAGCCACAACAACTATTTGTCGGTGATTGGGGTGGTGGCGCCGATGGTGGGGTTGACGGGAACGGTGTTGGGGATGATGGAAGCGTTTGCGGTGCTGGGGCAGGGTGGGGTGGCGAACATGACGGGGCTGTCGAGTGCGATTTCGGCGGTGTTGATTGCGACCGCCGCCGGGCTGATTGTGGCTATCCCTGCCTTTATTCTCTTCTATTTCTTCAAGAACCAAGCGACCGACGTTATTGTGGCTGCGAACAGTCAGGTGAACTTGCTTTTGGAGGATATTCCCTTCGAGCAGCTGACTGGATTGCGGGTGGGGCAACATTACGCGGAGGGGGCGGTGGCGGGGGGGTATGCGAATCCGGCGGCAGCCGGGGCGGCCTACCCGACCTATCAGGGTTGAGGCGTTTCAAGTTAAGGCGAGGGATCGATGTCCGAGGCTTTGGGCAGGCACAAGAAAAAGCGGTTTAATCCGCATGACGATGCGGAGTCGCAACCGGAGTTTCAGGTTGCGCCGATGGTGGACGTGTTGTTGGTGCTGCTGCTGTTTTTCATGGCGACGGCGACGACGGAGGTGGTGGTGCAGCGGGCCGATCTTGAGTTGCCCAAGGCCGATGACTCGAAGGATCCGGGGGAGCGCCAGGGTCAGTTTGTCATCAACATTGAAAAGTTGAATTTCAAGATCAACGCCGAGGGGCGGTATTTTGATAACGCGGATGAATTGATCCCTTTGATTCAAGCAGCTCGCGAAACCGACGCCCAGCAACGGGGCAGTGATGGAACGGCTTTTCGGGTGTTGATCCGGGCCGATAAAGAGGCGAGCTATTCACTGATCCGGGAGATCATGAAGGCGTGTGCTGAGGCGGGGGTAGGCAATGTGACTTTTGCGGTGACCAAGGGTGGTGAGGATGGAGCCAACGGTTCGACTGGAGGAGGTGCCTAATGGCCGGAGGAGGAGGCGGAGAGGAAGGGGAGTTTGGATTGCAGATTGCGCCCATGCTGGACGTGATGTTCGTTCTGCTGCTGTTTTTCATGGTGTCGGCGGGTGTGGTGGCGAAGGAGGCTGAGCTGGGGGTTCAAGTTCCGGGTCGAGCAGCTCCAGGGGCACCGCGGCCGGCGTCGGTGCCGGTGACGATCGAGATTATGGCCGACGGGGCGGTGCGGTTCAACCAGGCTCCGATTGACAGTGCCTCGGACCCGGATTTGCCGCAGTTGCGGGCACGGTTGCGGGCGTTGGTGGAGGCGGACGAGAAGCAGGCGGTGATTATACGGCCGTCGGGGGATGTTCGGCACGAGCGGTTGGTGGACGTGTTGAACGCGTGCTCATGGTCGGGCGTGACGAACTTGTCGTTTGGTGGGGGTTAACCGGATTCGGCTCCCGGAGGAGAGTCATCGGTGATGGGCGGTTGGCCCGCGTTTCCGTCGATCAAGGATCCCGAGGATCATCGATGAAAGGCCCAGACTTGCGGAAAGTGTCTTGGATGTTGTTGAAGGGCGATGATCTCGAGGGCTTCGATTAGAAGGTCGGAGCATCGATGACGAGTTGCGGGAGGTTGGCTCCGCTGCCGGCAAAGGTTCCTGTGGTGGAACCGTTGCCGCCAAAGCCCGAGTAGTTGGGATTCGACGTGTAGACGTTCACTGCGGGTCCGGAGACGGTGACGGTGACGCCGTTATTGATCTGAACGGTGTGACCCGCAAGGTGTTTAGCGGCAGCGCCGTCCAGAGTGGTGTTGGCGGTAAAGTAGACTCCATTGGAGGCAGAGCCGCCGTAGATTTTGAGGGTATCAGTTGCGGTGAAGGATCCTCCGTTGATGTTGACCATTCCGTTGGGGGAGATGGCACCGACTTTCAGGATGTCGGCCGAGAGGGTGGAGTTGGTGAGGTTGATGACGCCATTGGGTCCGTCATTTCGGACCAAGACCATCGATTGGACACTGGTGCCTCCGGAGGCCTCTAGGGTTCCGTTGATGTCGATATCGCCACCGGCGGAGATGACGTTGATTTGGCCTCCATTGGCAGCAGCGGCGGCGGCCAGAGCGCGGAGTTGGCTGCTGTTCTCAATGGAGATGGCCTGGCCGGTGGTGCGAAGGGCGTTGAGGTTGATGGTTCCGCCATCGGCCGATTCGGTTCCGCTGTGGGTCTGAATCGTAACGCTGGCGATGGAGCCGACCTTGATTTGCTGGGCGTTGAGGTCAACGGTTCCGCCGGTGCCATTATTTACACCACCCGTGCCGTTTCCCGCGGAGAGGGTTTGGTTCGATTGGAGGTCGATGGTGCCGCCGGTCGCATTGAGGGTGATGGAACCACCCGCGCCGCCAGTTCCGGCACTCGCATCACCGCCTCGGGCGAAGATCAGGGTGGAGTCTCCGACAATGAGGTCGCCGGTATTTGAGGAAATGAGGATGGCACCTCCCGTTCCCCCAAATTGACCGGCACCGAAGGTGTCGCCTCCGTTCGCGTAGATTTCGGAGAAGCCGCCGATGGAGATGGAGCCTGCGGTGCTGCTGATGTTGATGGTTCCGGCGTTGCCACCATCACCGGTCGAGCCGCCGAGGCTGTTGGCAAGGAGATACGAGTTTGCTCCCAGATCAACGCCGTTGGCTCCGGAGACATTGATGGAGCCTCCGTTGCCTCCATTGGTGGATCCAGAGCCACCGGTAGCGTCGAGTTGGAAGAAGAGCCCGGCGGTGGAGAGGGTTCCGGCAGCGACCAAGCCGATTCCGCCACCGTGGCCGCCATTGGCCGAGGTGCCGGTTCCGTCGCCGCCGCGGGCGGAGATGACCGTGGTGGTGGTGATGATGAAATCATGGGTGGAGGTGAATGAGGCAAGTCCACCTTGGCCACCGTTGCCATTGGAACTATTGCCTCCGTTGGCGTTAAGGGTGAAAGCAAAGGATCCGCTTGGGGCGGCGATTTCATCGGAGTTGAGGGTGAACGAGCCGCCGTTGCCGCCGGTGCCGGTGGCAACGTCAAAGCCATTCAGATTGATCGGTCCCATGCGGTCGGTGGAGTTGGCAAGGTTGGCGATGGGGCTGTTGATCTCCAGGGTGCCGCCATTGGGGTTGCTGGCGGTGCCGTTGTAGTTGGCTTGGTTGAAGCTGACGGTAGTGCCTGGGTTGGTGAGGAAGAAGGCGTGGGCGTCAGGACCGTTGCCCAGGATGTCCAGGAAGAGAGTATCCGCAGAGAAGACGGAGGTGGCAGGAATGAAGGTGCTGGTAGAGAAGGCAGCGGCTCCGCCGTTGAGGACGAGGGTGGTGAAGCCGGAAAAGTCGTCAACGCCGAAGTTGAGGGCAAGGAAGCCGTTGATGGTGAGTTGACTGAGGGTCGTTGCGCCGGAGGTGAGGGAAAGGACGTCGCTGCTGTTGAAGTCGTCGTTGAGGAAGAGGGAGGGAGCATCAAGGGTGACCTGGCCGGGGCCGCCGACGCTGGTGAGGGAGATTTGGCCGGTGGCCAGGTAGGTGACGTCGTCGGAGAGGTTGGAAGTTTGGATGGAGTTCAGGCTCATGTTGGCTGCCGAGACGGTGCTGGTTCCGGTGACGGTGATCGCGCTGCCGACATTGAGGTTGCCGCCGACGGTGACGTTGGCGGCGGCGTTGAGGTTACTGGCGGTGAGGTTGTTGGTGACGTTGATGCCGGCGAGGTTGGAGGTGACCGATCCGGCAAAGATGCTGTTGGCGTTGATGGTGCCCCCGGCGGTGATGGGGAGGGAGAGGGCGACGATGTCGTTGGCGGTGATGCCGCCGACGCCCTGGAGACCGAGGCCAGAGCTTAGGCCAAAGATGGTGACGTTGCGACCGTTGAAGGAGCCGGTCCCGAAGTTGATCCCGTCGGCAGAGATATCGACGTTCGAAGCAAGGATTGAGGTGGTGGAGATGAGTTCGCCGGCGACATTCCAGAGGGTGCCGAGGGGCGCGCTGGACTGGATAAAACCGGCATTGACCGAACCGCCGAGGACGGTGGTCAGGGTCCGGAGATCGAGGAAGGTGGCGGCACCGGTCACGCCGCCGCTTTGAGCGAAAAGCTGAAGGGGGGTGGCGAAGGTTCCGGAAAGCGAGATTTGGTTGGCCGCGAGATCGGCGAAAGAAGCCGTGAGGGAGGAACCGCTGAGGGTAATCTGGCCGCCCGCTTCGAGAAAGGCCAGGGAGGTGGAGAGCGAGGCCCCAGGATTGATGAAGATGTTGCCGTTGGCAATGAGGTCGATGTCGGAGGAGGCGGTGATGGTGGAAGGATCGATCATGATGGAGCCGAGAGCGTCTCCGAGGAAACTTACTCCGGTGAAGGAGGCACCGGGGCCGAAGGTGAAGTCATTGGCGGCCAGGATTTGGAGGGCTTCGGTGTTGGCTTGGCCGAGGAAAGTGACGTTGGACCCGGAGTTGCGGGCGTAGAAATTGAGGGCCAAGGCGGGGTTATTAAAGACGGCTCCGGAGGGGACGGTGATGGAATTGCCCGCGCCGAAGATGATCTCGTCCAGGCCGGAGAAGGTGTAGGTGGCCGGGAAGACGGTGAGGGAGTTTTCGGCGATGAGCGCGAGGCGGGTGGACCCGCCAGTGGTGGTGATGATGGGGTCTCCGATGAGGTTGAGGTTGGTGAAGCGGAAGGCGGCCAGGGTGGTGGGCGGATTGTCGTCGTTGGCACCAAGGAGGTCGTCATTGGGCGAGCTGGAGCCAAAAAGGAATTCCATGTCGGTGGAGCCGTTGGTGGTGTAGGTGGCTCCTTGGAAGGTGCCCAAGGAGTTGGTGATGGTCGGGTTGGTGGAGACCACGGAGTCGGGGCCCAAGGGGAAGGGGTCCGGGTGGGTGATGGTGTTGAGAACGGTGCTGGGTGGAGGGGGGGCGGGTGGGATGGGGCCCGGACCTCCACCCCCATTGCCGGAGCTCAACGAGAAGAATCGGCTGTCGATGGCTTGCTCGATGGCCGCGAGGAGGTCGAGGTCGGTGAGGAAGGCGTCGGTGCCGGAGCCGAGAATGATGATGTTGGTATCGATCAGGTTGCCTTTTTTCTTTTGCTGTTGCTGGTTGGCAACTTCCTGGTCGATCAGTTCGTTGGAGAGTTCATCGGAATCGCCCATGCCGGAGATGAGCTTGGAGGTTTTGATGAGTTTTTTGAGATCGACGTCCACCGGGTCGGGAAGGCGGGTGGCGTCGGGGTTCATGATGAGCATTTTGCCCGGGGTGAGGAGGAGGGATTCGCCAAGGCGGTTGGTGAGGGAGACGCGGAGGGTGCCTTCGAGGACAATGATCTTCACGAACATGCCAGGGAAAAACTCGACCATGATGGTGGTTCCGGTGACGGCCGCGGTGACGGCGGCGGTTTTGACTTGGGCACCCCCGGCTCCTTTCGGGACCTGGAGGAGCATGGTGCCTTGTTGGATTTCGGTGGTGCGGGAACCGGGGATGAAAGTGAACTGAGTATTGGCTCCCAGGCGGGCCAGGGTGCGGTCGGCAAAGAGGAGCTCAGCGCGGGATTGGGGGCCGGTGAGGACGCCTTCGTTGGGGCGGATGACCTCGTTGAGTTTGGCAGGTTGGGGGGCGGCTTGGGGTTTAACGACGCGGACTTCGTTGACGATGGTGGTGATTTCGGCGCTTTGGAGGGGTTTCCCGCCTTGTTGAGCCAGGAGGGGAAGGGGGGTGGAGAGGAGAAGGAGGAGGCTGAGGAGGGTGAGCGGCGATGGTTTCATGGTGGAGTCTCCGGATGGGGTCAGAATCGGTAGCGCAGGGAAAGTCCACCGCCGAGGGTGGCGGTTTGGTAGTCGAAGGCGGGTTTGTTGGAATTATTGAAGTTGCCCGCGACCGAGCCGTTGAGGGAGAGCCATTCGGTGAAGTTGTAGGAGAGTCCGGCGGAAAGGGTTTGGTTGATGTCGTCGCGTCCGCCCACGGCGTAGTCGAAGTAGGCGAAGCGGTAGTAGGCTTGGGCGACGAGGTGGCGGGTGAGGTTGGCGTTGTAGCCGAGGTAGAGGGCGTGTTCGTCGCGCTGGGGTGCGTTGGGGTCGGTGAAAGAGATTTGGGAGGACCAACCGACGTAGGCGTAATGGGCGCGACTGAAGGGGAAGAGTTTCTGGGCGCCGGGAGTGATGGAGTGGTTTTCGTAAAAAGCGGCGAAGGAGTCGCGAGGGCTGAGCCGCTGGTAGTTGTATCGGAGGGAGACGAGGATGTCGAAGAAGTCGGAGAGCAGGTAGGTCAGGCCGGTTCCGGTGTTGAAGGCGTTGAAGTCGAGGACCTCGAACTCGTCGTAGCGGAAAAACTGTTGACGGAGGCTGAGTTCACCGAAGAGGTTGCCGACGATTTGAGGCTGCCAGAGGGCACCGACTTGGCCGACAATGTAAGCGTCGCTACGGGTGTTGCGTTTGGTGAGGAAGGCATTGGACGTGTAGAAGGAGGAAATATCTCCGAAGATACTAAAGGCCTTATAGCGTTCACGGCGGCTGAGAATTTGTTGAAGCCCAAGGTCGTCGTCGCCTGGAGAGGAGGGGGCGATGGTATCGGCGATGCGGGAGATGGGCCGTGGCTCTTCCGACCGCAAGCCGGCCTCAATGTTGAACTGACGTTCGGTTTCGACTTGGGGAAGGGTTTGGGCGGTTTGGGCAAAAGACTGGCAGGGCAAGAGGGCGGCGAGGAGAGCAACGGGCCAGCGGCAGACGGTTTTCACGCTTTCGAGGTTAAAAGCAAGAGGGGTCGAGTTCCAAGGATGAAAAAAGATTAGGGTCGGGAAAATTCTTTGGGCGGCGCGTCATGTTGACTCACTTCTAGTCAAGTTGTTGTCAAGTTGGCGCATGGATGCCTGATGGAACGATTGTAACTCGTTGATTATGAGCAAGAGATGATGGTTTGGAGTTTGGCACCACCCCTGCACGGAAGGGGGTATGGCAAAAATCTTGGGAATCGACTTAGGTACAACGAATTCTTGCATGGCGGTCATGGAGGCCGGTCAACCGGTCGTTCTTGAGAATTCGGAGGGGGCACGGACGACACCGTCCATCGTGGCCTTTACGAAATCAGGGGAACGGCTGGTCGGGCAGGCTGCCAAGCGGCAGGCGATTACGAATCCCAAGAACACGATTTTCTCGGTGAAACGGTTGATCGGGCGGAAGTATGCGGAGATCAAGGACGAGATCGGTCGGTTGCCCTACAAGGTGGTGGAAGCGAAAAATGGGGATGCTCATGTGCAGGTCGAGGTTGGGGGAGAAACCAAGACCTACTCGCCGGAGGAGATTTCTTCATTCATTTTGGCCAAGCTGAAGGCGGATGCGGAGAGCAAATTAGGCGAGAAGATCACCCAAGCAGTCATCACGGTTCCTGCGTATTTTAATGACTCCCAGCGTCAGGCGACGAAAGATGCGGGAAAGATTGCCGGGCTGGAAGTTTTGCGGATTATCAATGAGCCGACGGCAGCTTCCCTTGCCTACGGGTTGGAAAAGAAGAAGGACGAGAAGATTGCGGTTTACGATCTGGGTGGAGGCACCTTCGACATTTCGGTTCTTGAAATTGGAGATGGGGTCTTCGAGGTCAAGGCGACGAATGGCGACACTCACCTTGGGGGGGATGACTGGGACATTGCGTTGATGGATTGGATTTTGGCTGATTTCAAATCCGAGACCGGAATCGATTTGAAAGGGCAAGCCGACGCGCTGCAGCGGATTAAAGAGGAGTCGGAAAAGGCGAAGATCGCGCTGTCGTCCTCGCAAGATTATGAAATTAACTTGCCGTTCATCACGGCCGATCAGACGGGTCCGAAACACATTCAGAAGAAGTTGACTCGGGCCAAGCTGGAACAGCTCACCGATCATCTGTTCCAACGGACGTTGGGTCCGGTGAAGGCCTGTCTCAAGGATGCCGGGTTGAGCGCGAACGAAGTGGATGAATTGGTGTTGGTCGGGGGGATGACCCGGATGCCCAAGGTTATTGAGACGGCTCGGTCATTGATTGGGAAGGAGCCGCACAAAGGCGTGAATCCGGATGAGGTGGTGGCAGTGGGAGCGGCGATTCAGGGGGGTGTGCTCAAGGGGGATGTGCACGACGTTTTGTTGCTGGATGTCACCCCGCTGACCTTGGCGATTGAAACGGCGGGCGGGATCGCCACGGCCATGATTCCGCGGAATACAACCATTCCGACCAAGAAGACGAATATCTTCAGCACCTACTCTGACAACCAGCCCGGAGTGGAAATCAAGGTCTTGCAAGGGGAGCGTCCGATGGCGCGGGACAACAAACTTTTGGGGAACTTCCATTTGGATGGGATCCCACCGGCTCCGCGTGGCGTGCCGCAAATTGAGGTCGCCTTTGACATTGATGCCAACGGGATTCTGCATGTCTCGGCCAAAGATCTCGGCACGCAGAAAGAGCAGAAGATTACCATTACCAACTCCAGTGGTCTGTCGAAAGAGGAGATTGAGCGGATGACCAAGGAGGCCGAAGCCCATGCGGAGGAGGATCGGAAGGCGCGGGAAAAGGTCGAGTTGCGGAATCAAGCCGACAACCTTGCCTATGGGGCGGAGAAGTTGCTGAAAGAGAACGGCGAGAAACTGGATGCGTCCAAGAAGAAGGATGTGGAGGAGGCCATTCGCGGGGTTCGGGACGCGCTCAACGCGGATGATGCCGAGAAGATCCGGTCGTCCCTGGACAAACTGAACACGGTCATGCAGGCCGTTTCGGCGGATCTTTATGCAAAAGTCTCGGCGAGCGCCGGTGCGGGAGCGGAGGAAGCGAGCGGTGCGGCCAAGCCGACGGAGCCCGAGGTGGTGGATGCCGATTTCGAAATGGTGGACAAGGACAAGAAGGACACCTGATCAACCTTTCTGGGAGCCGCGTGGCCCGCTTGGGCGGGTCGCGGCGCAGAAAACCAAACGAACCAAAAAACAAGAACTCAAGCGACTATGAGCAACATCAAAATGAAACCGCTCGGCGACCGCGTGGTGGTCCAGCCCGTGGAAGAAGCCGAAGTCCGCAAGGGTGGCATCATCATCCCTGATACGGCGAAGGAAAAGCCGCAAGAAGGGAAAGTGGTGGCCCTGGGCACTGGCAAGACCGACGATGAAGGAAAGAAGATCCCCTTCGAAGTGAAGAAAGGGGACAAGGTCCTTTACAGCAAATATGGCGGGACCGAGATCTCCATCGACGGCGAAAAATACCTGATCATGCGTGAGGATGACATCCTCGGCGTGGTGGAATGATGATCCGCCTTCAACCCTAACGAATAACCGAAAGACAACGAACTATGGCAGCAAAACAACTCCAATTCGACGAAACAGCACGCCAGAGCCTCCTCCGCGGGGTGGAAAAACTGGCCAAAGCTGTGAAAGCGACCCTTGGGCCCGCCGGGCGCAATGTGGTCCTTGACAAGAAGTTCGGCTCCCCGACGATCACCAAAGATGGTGTGACGGTCGCCAAGGAGATCGAGCTTGAAAACCCCTACGAAAACATCGGAGCCCAACTGGTGCGCGAAGTGGCTTCCAAGACCAGCGACATTGCCGGGGATGGAACGACCACGGCGACGGTTCTGGCCGAATCGATCTACCGTGAAGGCTTGAAAAACGTCACGGCGGGATCCAATCCGACCTCGCTCAAGCGTGGGATTGACAAGGCCGTTGCGGCGATCGTTGAGGAACTCAACAAGATCTCCAAGAAGGTCAAGGACAAGGAAGAAATCAAGCAGGTGGCGACGGTCTCGGCGAACTGGGACACGACCATCGGTGAGATCATTGCCGACGCGCTGGATAAAGTGGGCAAGGACGGCACGGTGACGGTGGAAGAAGCCAAAACCATCGAGACCACGTTGGAAGTGGTCGAGGGGATGCAGTTTGATAAGGGCTACCTCTCGCCTTACTTTGTGACCAACGCGGAAGACCTCGAGGCGGTGTTGGAAAACGCCTACCTCCTCATCCACGAAAAGAAGATCTCCAATCTCAAGGACATGCTCCCGTTGTTGGAGAAGGTGGCCAAGAGCGGCAAACCGCTGCTGGTCATTGCCGAAGATGTCGAGGGCGAAGCCTTGGCGACTTTGGTGGTCAACAAATTGCGTGGGACTCTCCAGGTTTGCGCGGTCAAGGCGCCCGGATTCGGCGATCGCCGCAAGGCGATGCTCGAAGACATCGCCATCCTTACCGGCGGTCGTCTGTTGAGCGAAGATCTCGGCATCAAGCTGGAGAATGTTCAGTTGGAAGACCTTGGCCGGGCCAAGCGTGTGGTGGTGGACAAAGAAAACACCACCATTATCGAAGGTGCGGGCAAGCCGGCCGACATCCAGGGCCGGGTGGGTCAGATCCGTCGTCAGATCGAGGAAACCACCTCGGACTACGATCGTGAGAAACTCCAGGAACGTTTGGCCAAGCTGGCCGGCGGTGTGGCGGTCATCAACGTCGGTGCCGCGACGGAAACCGAAATGAAGGAGAAGAAAGCCCGTGTCGAGGACGCCCTCCATGCCACCCGCGCGGCGGTGGAAGAGGGGATTGTCCCTGGCGGTGGCGTGGCCCTGATCCGTGGTCAGAAGGCTCTGGACAAGCTGGAGCTGTCCGGCGACGAGGCCATTGGCGCGGCCATTATTCGGCGCGCCGTCGAACAGCCGCTCCGCACCTTGGCCGACAACGCCGGGGTGGAAGGCAGCATCATTGTCAGCGAGGTCAAGGAACGCAAAGGCAATGAGGGCTACAACGTGGCCACGGGCGAATACGTTGACCTGGTGAAAGCCGGTGTCGTCGATCCGACCAAGGTGACCCGGAGTGCCCTGCAGAATGCGGCGTCCATTGCCGGTCTGCTCCTGACCACCGAAGCGGTTGTCACCGAACTCCCCGAGAAGGAGAAGGCGGCTCCGGGTGGTGGTCCCGGTGGCCCGGGCGGCATGGGCGGCATGGACTACTAATCCATCGTCGACTCAACCGCTGGTTGAAACCATTGAGGCGTCCTGGAAACGGGACGCCTCTCTTTTTTGGGCGGATGGCGGAAGCGGAGCGGCGGAATGCTTGGGGCTTGGCTGGAATCAGGAGGATTCGAGGGCGTGAAGGACGGCGTTGATGATGAAGTCTTGGTCGGTCTCCGTGAGGAAGGGGTGCATGGGGAGGCTGATGACCTCGCGAGAGGCTTGTTCGGCGACGGGGAAGCTGCCGGGGCCGTAGCCGCAGGGGGCGAAGGCGGGTTGGAGGTGAAGGCACTTGGGATAGTAACGCCCGGTGGGAATGCCTTGGTGCTGGAGCTGGAGAGCCAGTTTTTCAGGATCGGGCACGCGGATGGTATATTGGGCGTAGACGTGGGTGTTGCCAGGGGCGACTTCCGGAACGCCGCAGGCGTTGCGGAGCTTTTCCGTGTAGCGGGCTCCGAGGTAACGGCGGGCTTCCAGTTCGGCGGGGAGGTGGGGGAGTTTGGCCAGGAGCACGGCAGCTTGGAGGGTATCGAATCGTCCGTTCATTCCGATGAGGGTGTGGTCATGGCGTTGCAGACCGCCGTGGTTGCGGAGGGCGGCCATGGTCTGGGCGAGGGTGTCGTCGTCGGTGAAGAGAGCGCCGCCGTCGCCAAAGCATCCGAGGGGTTTTGCAGGGAAAAAGCTGGTGGAGGCGATGGTGGTGACGGAGCAGCTTTTACGTCCGTGCCGGGTGGCGCCGAAGCTTTGAGCGCCATCTTCGATCACGGGGAGACCATGGCGTTGGGCCAAGGCGTTGATGGCGTCGTAATCGGGCATTTGGCCGAAGAGGCTGACGGGGAGAATGGCTTTGGTGCGGGGGGTGATGGCTTGGGGGATTTGCGACAGGTCGATGTTGAAGGTGACGGGGTCGATATCGACGAAAACCGGTCGGGCTCCGACCAGGCAGATGACTTCAGCGGTGCTGATCCAGGTAAAAGGGACGGTGATGACCTCGTCGCCGGGACCGATGTGGAGGGCGCGGAGGGCGATTTCAAGGCTGTCGGTGCCACTGGCGACGGTCAGAGCGTGGCGGGTGCCGGTGAAGGAAGCGAGGGCCGACTCAAGTTCACTGATTTCCGGACCCATGATGTATTGTCCGTGATCCAGGACGCGTTGGATGCGGGCGTCGATTTCAGCGCGGTAGCGGGCGTAGGAGGTTTTGAGGTCGATGAACTGCACGGTCAGGCTTTGTAAACGTTGGATGCGGTGAGGGACCCGAGGGCGTTCCGGGTATCGATGATGAGAGGAATCCAAGCGGCGAGGGCGGCGTGATCGACCGCGCGGTGGGCGGTGCAGATGACCGCGGCATCAAAGCGGCGGAGCATGGATTCGTCCCAGGCGACCGAGGGGGTGCCGGTCCAGGCACCATGTTCTCGGGTGGGAGGAATGGCGGGGACATGGGGATCGAAGTAGGCGACTTCGGCCCCCCGATGGCGGAGAAGGTCGAGGACCGCGAAACTGGGAGACTCGCGGATGTCGTCGACGTCGGGTTTGTAGGCGAGGCCGACGACGAGGATGCGGCTACCTTTCACGGGCTTGCCGAGGTGGTTGAGGGCCGCGGCGGTCTGATCCACGACATAACGCGGCATGTTGGTGTTGATTTCTCCGGCCAGTTCAATGAAGCGGGTGTGCTGGCCGAATTCACGGGCTTTCCAGGTGAGGTAGAACGGGTCAATGGGAATGCAGTGGCCGCCGAGACCGGGTCCGGGATAGAAGGGCATGAAGCCAAAGGGTTTGGTTTTGGCG
>JBDNCR010000030.1:0-9725 GCA_046719555.1 Verrucomicrobiia bacterium
TCTTTTGATCTATGGCGGGACCAGCGTCGCTTGGGGTTTGGTTCTCGGCCTGTTTGGTTACGCACTCACCCGCGGCGTGATCGCGGCCTTGCCCGAACCATCGGGGAAGGCGTCATGACGGCAGCGACATGGATCACCGTCTTCCGGCTCGGAATGGTGCCTGCCTTTGCCGCATGTTTGATCGTGGCCGGACGCGAAGAACCCGGCTCAGAGAGCCAGATGTTTTGGCGCGGCTGGGCACTGGCTTGTTTTGCCGCTGCCTCGATTTCCGATGCCATTGACGGGTTCATCGCCCGAAGGTTCCGCCAGGAAAGTGTTCTGGGCGCCATGCTCGATCCGCTCGCCGACAAACTCTTGCTCGGCACCGCCCTGCTTCTGTTGACCTTCGGCCCCGGCTGGGACGGACAGCGGTTGCCCTGGTGGATGCTGGCGCTGGTCATTTTTCGGGACCTGGCCACGATCGGAGCCCTGGCCTGGTTTCGCTCTCGAAAGATTTCGGTTGCCATCCGACCGCATTGGACCGGCAAAGTATCCACCTGTCTGGTGATGGCCTTGATTGTGGTTTGGCTGATCGGGATCGGACCGGAAATCCGACCGCTTCTGGTGCTGGCCGCCGCCGGTAGCGTGCTGGCCAGCACCGTCGTCTATTTTGCCCAGGGGCTCCAGCTCACTCGCGCGGCCAACGCTGCCCGATCATGAACCCTCCCCTTCCCTACACCATCGCTCTGGTGGGTCGGCCCAATGTCGGGAAATCGGCTCTGTTTAATCGGCTGGCCGGGAAAGAGGTCTCGCTGGTCCACGATCGACCCGGAGTCACCCGAGACCGACTGGTTACGGAGGTCCGTCTGGGCGGCCATCCGGCGACCTTGGTCGATACGGGCGGAATCGGACTGGAGGACACCGAGGGGTTTGATCAAGCCATTCGCCGTGAAGTCGAAATCGCCTTGGCCTCGGCCAGCGCCGTTGTTCTCGTCGTGGACGGACGGGAGGGTGTTCATGTTCTGGATCGTGAAGTTGCGCGCCTTCTTCGCAAAGCCCGACTGCCGGTCGTCGTGGCCGCCAATAAGCTCGATACCGCAGCCCTGGCCGAAAAGGCCGAAGCCTTCCACTCCCTGGGTTTCCCGGTGATTGTCCCGGTCTCCGCCGCACACGGGACCGGCATCCGCGATTTGGTCCAAGCCATCACGGCCGATTGGGAAAGTGACCCGTCCGGGGCGGCCCGCACCGAGCCAGCCTTGAAGGTGGCTCTGGTCGGCGTCCCGAACGCCGGAAAATCAGCCCTGGTCAACAGCCTGCTCGGTCAACAGCGGGTCATCGTTTCTCCGGTTGCCGGAACCACGCGCGACTCGGTCGATATCCCCTTCACAGTGGCCGAAGAGCCCTGGTGCCTCATCGATACGGCCGGCATGCGAAAACGGGCACGCGTTGATGACCCTCTGGAGGCGGCCACCGCGTCGCGCACCGCCCACGCCATCAACCGCGCCGACCTCTGCGTTCTGGTCATCGACGCGGTGCGCGGAGTCGGCGTCCAGGAAAAAAAAATCGCCGGGCTGGTCCGAGAAGCGGGTAAGGCCTGCGTGATCTTCGTCAATAAATGGGATCTGGTCGATACCGGGCCCGACCAAGCGACCGAAGCCCAGCGGCAAGCCTTCCGGGACCAATACGAAACGGCCCTCCGACGCCAACTTTTCTTTTTGGACTACGCGCCCGCCGTCTTTGGAAGTGCTCTGGCCTCCTGGGGAGGACGCCGACTTCTGGCTCAGTTGGAACGAGTTCGCCGCGCCCGCTCAACCCAAGTCGGCACTGGCGTGCTCAACCGGATCCTGGTCGCCGCCCAACGGGCCCGCCCTCTCAAACGGGTCCGAGGAGGCGGAGGGAAAATTTTCTACGGCTCGCAATTGCGACGCGAGGACCTCCCATGTCCAACGTTTGCCCTCTTTCTCAACCGGGCAGCAGCCTGGGACGAAAGTTACGGGCGCTACCTCGAAGGGTTGCTACGCAAGAAATTCTCCTTTGAAGGCTGCCCCATCCGCTGGGAAATCCGGGAAAGAAGCTCGTCGGGAGACCGCCCCCGAACCGGCTCTCGGGAGGTGTCCGGCGGATTGAGCGAGGATTAAACCAAACGGCCCAGCCGACTTTTCTCGTTTCAGGATCGCAACCCGCTACGGGCGCGAACAATGCCACGTTCCACCGCCGCCATCGCGGCTTGAGTCCGATCCTGGACCTCCAGCTTTCGCAAAATCGCGCTCACATGTTGCTTGATCGTAATCTCCGCCACGCCCAGACGATCCGCGATCTCCTTGTTCAGCAACCCCTCGACAATCAAGTCGAGCACCTCGCTTTCCCGAACGGTCAGTTCCGGTCGGCGCTGCCGTTTCTGGAGCCGTTCCCGGATCCCTTCCGGAAAGAAGGTATGCCCCGCCAGGACCTGGCGGAGCGCCTCGATCAGTTGATCGCGACTGATCGACTTGGCCAGGTAGGCACGGGCACCGGCCCGAACCGAACGGAAAATGTCATCCTCGCCCTCGTTCACCGAGAGCATCACACAGATCGCCTCGGGTTGTTCCGCCCGGATCGCCGAGACAATCTCCGCACCGTGCATGTCCGGCAAGGTCAAATCAATGATGGTTAAATCAGGCTTGAGCCGGGCATGGAGTTGGATCCCTTCGCGGCCCGTTCCGGCCTCACCAACCACTTCAAAATCCGCCTCCTCTTCCAGCGAGGCGGCCAAACCCATGCGGACGATAAAATGATCGTCAATCAGAAGGATGCGAACAGTTTTGACCTTTTTCGACGTACTCACGGAGAGGAAACGGTGGAAACGAATTCCGATCTTCGAAGTTTACGAGGCCGCAACGGTAGAGCCAGCGAAATCCGGGTCCCACCACCGGGGGATGTCTCCACCTTGAGCTCGGCCCCGAGCTTGGCCGCCCGCTCTTGCATCCCGCGAAGCCCGAAATGTCCTTCGCGGCTCTGTCCCTCGGCAAGATTAAAGCCACACCCATCGTCGCGGATCTCCGCAACCACTTGGTCGGGCGCGTATTGGAGCCGCAGGTTGATGTTCTGAGCATTCGCATGTTTCCGAGCATTGGTCAGGGCCTCCTGAAACAGACGGAGAAGATGTTGCTCCCCAGGAGCGGGTAATTTAACCGGGGCGCCCGAGACCTGGACGGATATCTTCGGCCCTCCGGGCGAACTCTGTTCCTCTGCCATATCTTTTAGCGCCGTGGCGAGGTCGCTGTGATCCAACTGAACCGAGCGCAGATTGGCGATGGACCGCCGGGTCTCATGCTGACAGCGGCGAAGCATCCGCAGCGCCAGCTCCACCGGCCGAAGCATCCGCGGGTCACTTCCCCCCAGCCGGGAACGCGCCAGATCGAGCTGAAGCCCAATCCCCGCCAATTCCTGCTCGAGCGTATCGTGCAGTTCACGGGCAATCCGAGCTCGTTCCTCAAGAACGTACTCGTTGGCCGCTTTTTCCGAAATGATCCGCGTCTGGCTCTGCACCTTGCGGCGGAGCACCACGAGCCAAACAATCAACAGCAGGAGACTGATGGCCAGGACGAGGACCGCCGCGAGAATCCGTTCCTGAGTCCAGAACGGGGGACGCCGGAGCAGGGTGATATCGCCGGGATCCCGCAACGCCAGGGAAAACGACTGGTCGGATGACACCCGTTGGCGACGATCGCCAAGCCCAGGTTCCGGCGGCGACAGAGTGGATTGAATCAAAGCCACCCCGGTCAACTGCACCAGGCTTTGCAGCGGAATCTTCCCCGGCAGTTCGCTGGCCGGAAGCTGGGCCGTGAACGTGCGCGCCCCGTCACCCAAAAGCAAAAGAGTTTCCCCTTCTCTGGAAAACCGGTCGATCAGCGTCGCCCGAACCGAGACCAGCTCCCCGTGACGAGCCGCCTCCAAAAGCTGGGCCGGGCGAAGAGCCACCGGCTCCGGGGCCGCCCCTTCCGGTCCGGGTTGCAGAATCGCATCCTCCAGCGCCGGTCGGGGTCCATCCATGGAGAAGAAACCGACCGCATCGACCCATTGCCCCACCTTGACCGAAGCCGCTTGGGGAGTCGTCACCCGAATCGATCCGTCATTGGTTCGCACAAAAATGCCCTCTCCAGGAAAAACAGCGGTGACATAGCCTTGGATTCGGACCCGCTCGGCCGTCGATTGACGAAACTGCATCAACTCTTCCACGCCCAACGGTCGGCGGTTCCACAGTTTGTCGGCGCCCCCGTCGAGCACCTGAATCAGGCGGAGAAACGGCGAATACAAGCGCAAGCCGACCAGCTGGCGACGCTCGTTGGTGATCGATCCAAAGACGCCCCGGACCCGAACGCTGGCATCGGTCAGATGTTTCGGGGCTGATTCCTCCGTCCACTTCCCCGGCACAATGACCGTGAAGATCGTCCGCCCGGAAGCGACCTCAATCAACAGCCGGTCCCGGTGAACCCCCACATGCCGCACCAACCCCTCCACCTCCACCCAGAGACAATCCAACGAAGGATCCAGGAGATTCCCCCGAGGCGGTCGGATCGGCCCCGGCAGCCCCATTCTCCCCTCTCGCCGCACCCGGACCGATTCACCGGGCCGAGCCCGGATCGCTGGGGCAAATCCTCCGGCCATCGTTATTCCGGTCACTTCCACCTTATCCCCCACCGCCAAATCGACCAGAGGCACCTCGGGATTGAGCGCATCGACAAACGGGGGAGAAACATAAATGGCGTGCGGCCCGTTCTGAATGAAAGCAAGCGGCCGATTCGGCTCCAGATAGGTCACCACCCCGCTGACCTGAACCGGCAACCCGCGATCGGCCTCCGCAGGCGGTAGATTGCGAATGGCCTCGATCGAGGTCAAAACGTCGCCCTCGGCCCGGCCCCACGCCGGAACCGACATGACCACAACCAGTAAGCCTAAAAACTGCCGCAGGCTAAGGCCACGCATACTGCATGGTAGAACATTCTGCACCCAAAGGCCATGATTTCCCCGGAAACCCTCACGACCCCAACACGGCACCGAACCCGGCGCACCCCACCACCACACCCCAGGGCGGGACCTTCCAAAAATGCAGCGCTCCAAACGCCGCCAAAACCACCACCATCCCCATCGAGTCCTGAACCGCAGTGACAAAAACCGGCGTGTAGAGAGCCGCCAGGAGAATGCCCACCACCGCCGCGTTGGCCCCGGCCAAGGCGGCCCGAGCTCCAGGCATCGATCGCAACCGGGCCCAGAAAGGAAGCACCCCAAGCACCAACAAAAACCCGGGCAACAAAATGGCCATCAAGCACCAAAGTCCCATCCACACCCCTGGACCATCACGGCCAATCACCGTTCCCACAAAGGCCGCCATCGTAAATAACGGTCCTGGCACCGCTTGAGCCGCGCCGTACCCGGCCAAAAATTCGCTCCGATCGAGCCAACCTCGACCCACCGTCTCCGTCTCCAACAGGGGCAAAACCACGTGACCACCACCAAACACCAGGGAACCTGCGCGATAGAAACCGTCCAAAGTCGCCAACCACCGGTCGGGCCACACCGCCGCCGCCAGCGGCAGGCCGACCAACAGCAAACCAAACACCGCCAGGCAACCATACGCGAGCCGTCGCCCACCCACCGACCTCATCCCGCCGGAAGCTCCAGACTCAGCCGAGGCCCAGCTCGGGAATCCAAAGCCACCCACCGCCAAGCCAAACAGGATCACCGCCACCTGGGTCCAAACCATTCCATGGAGCAAAATGAGCGCCGCCGCACCCAGGGCCAACGTCGCCCGGGATCGATCCGGACACAATTTGCTCGCCATGCCCGCAACCGCTTGGGCGACGACGGCCACCGCAGCCAATTTAAGCCCCTGCACCCAACCCGCCCCCGGACCAAAATGAGCCAGGCCGAGCGCAAATGCGATCATCAACAAGGCCGAGGGGGCGGTAAACGCCACACACGCCGCCACCCCCCCAAGCCATCCCGCCCGCAGGTAGCCCAGAGCAAACCCAACCTGGCTGCTCGCCGGACCCGGCAGAAACTGGCAAAGCGCGACCAAGTCCGCATAGACCGCATCACTCACCCATTTCCGCTTGTCCACCAGGTCCCGTTGAAAAAAACCGAGATGGGCGATGGGCCCACCAAACGAGGTCAAGCCAAGTCGCAGGAAAGCGCAAAAGACTTCTTTTACCGACCCTCCGTTCTCACGAGCCTCCATCAATGCCTTCCGTCTATCGGAACGCCTTGAAAATCACCACCCTTTTCCCCGTTTCACCACCCGGTCCGAATTCGGTTCTCCCCAGTCGCCCCCGAGCAACATTCGCATTGCGTCGCCCAAGCTTTGCGGCATGATCCTTGGTTCACACGGGCTGTAGCGAAGCTTGGTATCGCGCTTGTTTCGGGTACAAGAGGTCCCGGGTTCAAATCCCGGCAGCCCGATGCCCCTTTCGCCTCGATCCGCACCGTGGCCCTCCTTTCCCCCAAATCTCCTGACCCCATCACGAATTAACGTGACTAATGCCTCGGAAGATTCCAAGCTCCCTGGCTAATCAGATGATCTGCGTCGTGCCGCGTGAAGATTTGCCCGGCGAAGCTCGCGCCGCCGCCACCCCTGCCTCCGTGGCCAAGTTGCTCAAGCTCGGCCTGGACGTCCGAGTGGAGTCTGGCTTGGGGCTGAGGTCCGGGCATCCCGATGCGGCTTATCAGACAGCCGGGGCCCAGGTGGTGGCCTCCCGGCCTGAGCTGCTGCAGGCCGCTGATCTGGTCCTGCGGGTGCGACCGCCCGAGCGAGACGATGTGGCCCAAATGAAACCAGGAGCGGTTCATGTCGGCTTCCTCGACCCGTTCCAGCATCCAGAGCTTCTCCATCATTTGGCCGAGGCCGGCCTTGAAGCGATCGCGATGGAGATGATTCCACGGTCCACGCGCGCGCAGTCAATGGACGCCTTAACCTCCCAAGCGAATTTGGCCGGTTACGCCGCGGTGGTCTGGGGCGCGGCTCATCTGCCCAAAGTTTTGCCGATGATGTCCACCGCAGCGGGCACCATTTTGCCAGCCCGAGTCTTCGTGGTGGGCGCCGGCGTGGCCGGCCTTCAGGCCATTGCCACTGCGCGTCGGCTGGGAGCCAAGGTGGAGGCGTTTGACACGCGTCCCGTGGTGGCCGAGCAGGTGGAATCGCTGGGGGCGAAGTTTGTCCGGATCGATGTGGGAGGCGAGACGGGACAGACCGCGCAAGGTTATGCCAAGGCACTCACTCCCGAGCAGGAAGCGCGGCAACGGGCGGGAATGAAGAAGGTTTGTGCGGAGGCCGATTTGGTGATCACCACCGCGCAGGTGTTCGGACGGCGTGCTCCGATCCTGATCACCGCGGAGATGCTCGACGCCATGAAGCCCGGAAGTGTGGTGGTCGATTTGGCTGTGGATACCGGGGGCAATGTGGAAGGCATCGTCCCGGGTCAAACGGTCCAGCGGGGCGGCATCACCCTTTTGGGGCAGACGCAATTGGCCAACCACGTGCCCGCTCACGCCAGCCAAGTCTATGCAATGAACCTCTACCATCTGCTGGCTGACCTTTGGGACCAAGGTTCCGGTAAGCTGCGGCTCGATCCGGCCCACGACATCTTGAATGGATGTTTGCTCGTGCACCATGGTCAGATTCGGGACGCCCGCTTTGTTGCCTCTTCAACCGCCCCTTCCTCTTCAAGCTAACTCTGCCATGATTGCCGCCGTTGAACCCACCTCCACCGCTCTGATCCTGGCCCTGGTTTTCGTCTTTGTCCTGGCAACGTTCATCGGCCTGGATGTGATCCGAAATGTGTCGCGCCTGCTGCACACCCCGTTGATGTCCCTGACCAATGCCATCTCCGCCGTGGTGATCGTCGGAGCCATTCTGGTGGCCGGGCCCGAAGTCAACGAAGAGCATCCGCTTTGGATCACCATTTTGGGCTGGGTGGCGATTGCCGCCGCGTCGGTCAACATCGTCAGCGGGTTTTTGATCACCGACCGGATGCTGAAGATGTTCAAAAGCCGCGATAAGGAGCCGAAAGGATGAGTGCGGAGGGGCGCGAGTTGGTGGTGCAGGGCTGCTATTTGGCAGCCACGATTCTCTTTATCTTCTCGCTCAAATGGATGAACACGCCTGCCACCGCGCGGCGTGGCGTGTTGGCCGGGGTGATTGCCATGGGCTTGGGGATCGGAGGAACCATGGCCCAACCGTCGGTGGCTGTCTCGAGTCTGCCGTGGATCCTCCTGGCCATGATCGTCGGCGGGCTGGTGGGCGTTCCACTCTCCCGGGTGCCCCTGACTGCGGTGCCCCAGCGAACCGCCTTGTCCCATGCGTTCGGCGGCTTGGCGGCTGCGTTGGTGGGGACGGCCAAGTTTTATCTTTGGCTGGGCGAAGGCGGTGGCGCCCTCACCCCTTTCCGCACCGGGGCCATTTGTGCGGAGGTCTTGCTCGGATGCCTCACCTTCACCGGAAGCCTGATGGCCGCGGGGAAATTGCAAGAATGGCTGCCGACCCGCCCGATGACCTTCCGGGGCCAGAATTGGCTGAGCTTCGCGGTGCTGGGCGGTGCCATCCTCTGCGGGATTCTCCTCGTTCTCGACCCAACCCGCTCGTGGTTGTTTCCCGTGCTGGTCGTTCTGGCCCTGCTCTTCGGCATCCTCTTGATTTTGCCGATCGGCGGGGCCGACATGCCCACGGTGATCGCCCTGCTCAACTCGTATGCCGGGTTATCGGCAGTGGCCATGGGCTTCGTTCTGGACAACAAGCTGTTGATCATCGCCGGAGCCCTCGACGGATCCTCAGGTTTGATTCTTTCGATCATCATGTGCAAAGCCATGAATCGGAGTTTCACCAACGTCCTCTTTGGTGCTTTCGGCCAGGTGGCCGTGGCCGGGCCGACGGGCGAACAAAAGCCGGTCAAAAGCGCGACCCCCAAGGATGCGGCTGAGTTGATGGAACAGGCCGAACGGGTAGTGGTGGTACCCGGCTACGGGATGGCCGTGGCTCAAGCTCAACATCGGGTGCGCGAACTCTACGATCAGTTGGTGAAACGGGGCATCTCGGTGAAGTTCGCGATTCATCCAGTAGCCGGACGAATGCCTGGCCACATGAATGTGCTGCTGGCTGAGGCCGACATCCCCTACGATGATTTGGTGGAGATGGATGAAATCAACCACGACATGGCGCAAGTTGATGTCGTTCTGGTGATCGGGGCCAATGATGTGGTGAACCCGGCCGCCAAGACCAATCCCAAGTCACCGATCTACGGCATGCCGATCATCGACGCCGACAAAGCTCGGGCAGTGCTGGCCATCAAACGCTCCATGAACCCCGGATTCGCCGGCATCGAAAATGACCTCTACACCCTGGACAAAACCCTGATGGTTTTCGGCGATGCCAAAGCCGTGGTGGGCGAGATGGCCAAAGCCCTCTCCGGCGATACCGGGCTCCACTGATCCGACTCTGCCCAAGCGAGCGAGCGGAGAAAGGGAAGATTCCGATTAGGCAACCGACCGGTTCGCGTCGATCAGCTGAGCTTTCCGAATGTTTTCCGGATGCGTCAGTTCGTCGATCAAGCTTTCTTTGGAAGCGCGGAACCGTTTGACAATGGTCTGGGCCAGTTGAAAGGTGAAATCGGCGGCCACTTCCGGCTTGGAACTGATGAAATACCGGAACTTGTCGTTCGAAATCTCGAGCGTTTTGACCTGGGTCAGCGTCCGGACCGACGCAGTCGCAATGCCCG
>JBDNCR010000300.1:0-3318 GCA_046719555.1 Verrucomicrobiia bacterium
AGGAGCCGTTCGACGATGGCTTCTTGGCCAATGACAGGTTTGTGGATTTCGCGGCAAATTTTTTCGGTCCAAGGACGGGTGGGATTCACGGGGGAGAGCATAATCATAAGTGGGTCGGATTGTCGTTAATGGTTTCGCGAGGTTTGGGTTTGGACGCCGGGACGGAGTGGAAGATTCAGGCGGGTGGGGGGTGAGGTCCGAGGGAGAAGCGGATTTACAAGTTGGACAGGGCCCGCTTTTCTGAGGGGTGGTGTCGTCATTTTCATTTGCAATTGTTGGGGCGGGAGTGATTGCCCCGACTCATGCGAAGGCCCTTGCGGCCATTCCTGGTGCGGAGTTGGCAGCGATTTGTGATGTGGATGGAGAGAAGGCGCAGAGGTTTGCCGAGGAGTTTGGGGTGCCGGTCCGTTGTTGGGAGGAGGTGGTGGCCGATCCTGGGTTGGATGGGGTGATTGTCTGCACACCTTCCGGAACCCATGCCGATCTGACGGTGAGGCTTTTGGAGGCGGGCAAGCATGTGGTGGTGGAGAAGCCGATGGATATTTCGGTGCAGGCGTGTGACCGAATTTTGGAGGCGGTGACGAGGTCGGGGCGACAATTTACGGTGATCTCCCAGCACCGGTTTGATCCGGCGAGTCAGGAGGTGGAGGCTCTGGTTCGGTCGGGGCGCTTGGGTCGGATTTTTGGGGTGGAAGCGCGGATTCCGTGGTTTCGGACCCAGGCGTATTACGATTCGGGGGACTGGCGGGGAACCTGGGCGATGGATGGAGGTGGTTGTTTGATGAATCAGGGGGTGCATACCCTCGATCTGGCCTTGTGGTTGGGGGGGGCGGTGCGGTCGGTGTTTGCCCGAACCCGCCAGGCGATTCATCAGCGGATCGAGGTGGAGGATCATTTGTGTGCGACGTTGGAGTTTGAGAGCGGAGCGATTGGCACGTTGTTGGCATCGACGGCGGTGTATCCTGGTTTTCCGGTGCGGGTGGAGGTGTTCGGGACGAAAGGGAGCGCGATTCTGGAGGGGGATGAGGTGCACACGATCGCGATTGAGGGGGAGCCGGAACGGCGCGGGAAAGCGTCCGCCCATGCGGCGCATATGGCTTCGGGCGGGACCCGGGAGGCGACCGACCGGAGTCGGTCGGAGTTGTTGGCCCAGGCTTCCTGGGTTTGGGGTGATGCGCATCGGGCTCAGCTGGCCGATTTTGTTCGGGCGTGTCGGGAAGGGCGACGCCCGGCGATTACGGGAGAGGATGGGCGGCACGCGGTGGCCACGATTGAGGCGATTTATCGGTCGGCCCGGACGGGGATGGTGTGTGAGGTGGATTGACGGTTGGGGTTAGAAAGGGGGTGATCTCCCATTGGCCCTCCCGTCCGGTGAGGTGGATGGCGCCGTGCCAATCCATGAGCCAGAGTTGGGCTCGGTGTTGTTGAGCCCAGGCCCACACCTGGGGAGTTAGACTTCGATCCGACTGGAAGCCTTGGCGGGGTCGGATGAGGTGTTGGGGGGTTAAGGTGTTGAGCCAGGCTTGGGTCCAGTTCGCCTCGCGGGAATGTTCGCCTTGAATCAGGATGCAGGTTCGTAGGTGGGGATAGTTCTCGAGGATTGCGGCTTCAGCTTGGCCGGAGATTTCGCCAGCCCAAAGGACGGACCCGTGGGGGGTGTGAAGGTGGAGGACCAGCCCCTGGTCTTCAAGTCGGGTCCATTTGTGGTCGCGGGGAGGCCAAAGAACGTCGAGGTGAAGGTGGGGACCGAGGCGGATCTGGTCGCCAGCGGCCCAGAATTGTTTGGGGTGCCCGGCTTGTTCCATGGCGTCCAGCCAGCGGTGCCAATCGGGGGAACGGCTGCGCCAGCCGCTTTCGGCCCAGAAGGCGACAGGAACGTCGGCCAACAGGGCCGAAGCTCCTCCGGCGAAGCTGCGACTGGCTTGGGTGAGAATGACGCCGTCCCAGCGGTTGATGCCGAGGGTGCGCCGGGCCGGATCGACGGTCCAGCGCCAGACGGGTTCGGCGCCGGTGTCGATGAGCCAGGCTCGGCTGCGTTCACGGATGATGGAGGGAAAGGCGCGTTGGCCGTCGAGAACCCAGATGGAGGTTTCATTGGGGGGAAGAGCGGTGCGGGGGTTCCAGTAGAGGGCGGCCCAGGGCGGGGCGGCCAGCGCCGTGACGAGAATGACGATGAGGTGGAGCAGGGCCCAGTTGACTTGATTGAAGAGGATGGCGAAGCCGGTCCAGATGGTGCCAAAGGCAACGGAGAGTCCGCTGATGATCACCACGAGGCTGGCCAGGGGCACAATGACGAGGTTGGCGGCAATGCCGATGAGGGAGACCAGGTGGAAATGACCGGCGATGAGGGGCGCGGAGGCGGCCCAGGCCGCGACGGAAACGGCCAGGGCCGCGCACCCGGCCCGCCAGCCGGCCGCGATCCAACGGACGTGCCAGGGAACCAGGCGCGGGGGAATCCAGGGGTCGGGTTGGCCGGCGCGGGACCACCACGAGGTGAGAGGCGCGGCGGCAAGGACCAGGGCCAGCACGACCAGGAAGGAGAGCTGGAATCCGAGGTCGAAAAGTTGGCGGGGATCCCAGGTCCAGACCATGAGGGCGGCGGTCCCGAGGAGGTTAAGGGGAGAGATGGGTCGGAGGAGCACCCAGGCGACGAGGACCAGGCCTGCCATGAGGCTGGCGCGCACGGCACTGGGCTGCAGTCCGGTGCCGAGACAAAAGAGCAGGATGACGGGGATGAGGGTCCAGCCCCAGCGCCAACGGAGGATGCCGGTGACTTGGAGAACCAGCAGGAGCACGCCGGTGATGACGGCGATGTTTTGGCCGCTGACGGCGAAGAGATGAATGGTGCCCGTGCGGCGAAAGGCTTCGTTGACCTCGCCGGGGATGCCTTCGCGGTCGCCGAAGAGCATGCCGGCCATGAGGGCGGCGATTTCGGGATCGTCGCGGAGACCGAGTTCGACTTTGTTCCGCATGTAGTCCCGGACGGCGAGGCCAATTCGTCGCCAGAAGGCCCCGGCGCGGGGTTCCACGATGTGGAGGGTGGCGGGATCGAGGGACCAGGTGAGATGGATGCCGCGCGAGGCCAGGAACGAAGGTCGATCAAATTCGCCGGGGTTGCGCGGAGGGAAGGGGAGGCGGAGCAGGCCGGCGGCGCGGATTCGGTCGCCACAGGCGGGAAGTGTGTCCCCGACGCGGGCTTGGGCCAGAACGGTGCCGTGGGCCGGGCGCCACTGGTCGCCGAGTTGGATGGCCTCGATGTGGACGGGAAACTCCGCACGGGTGGCGTCGGTGCCGCGTAAGGAGGGCATCGTCGCCGAT
>JBDNCR010000301.1:0-3294 GCA_046719555.1 Verrucomicrobiia bacterium
GGGCACGCCCAACCCAGAGCTTCCCTTGCAAAACGTCGTGGGTGGGCTGGCCTTTATGTGGGAGCCTCGAATCGGCGAGGAGGGGGTGTTGGCCGCCTTATCCAACGGGGAGATGTGGTTGAAGGCCGCAGGGCAGATTTTCTTTTCTTTATCGGTCGGGTTCGGGGTGATCATCACCTATTCGAGTTATTTGCGGAAAAAAGATGATATCGCGCTGAGTTCCACCACCGCCGTGGCCGGCAACCAGTTCTGTGAGGTGGCTCTGGGCGGTTTGATCACCATACCCGCCGCATTCATTTTCCTGGGGGCCATGCAAACCCAGGAAATCAGCGGATCGACCTTCGATCTCGGCTTCAAGGCCCTGCCTCTGGTGTTTCACTCGATGCCCGCGGGCCAGCTCTTTGGCTTTCTTTGGTTTTTCCTGCTGTTCCTGGCTGCGGTGACCAGCTCTCTGTCGATGTTGCAACCGGCCATCGCCTTCCTAGAGGAAGGGCTCGGGTTGAACCGGAAAATTTCGGTGATTTTTCTCGGGTTCATCACCTTGGCAGGTAATGGACTGGTGATCTACTTCACCAAAGGATTTGCCGCCCTGGATACGATGGATTTTTGGGTCGGAACCTTTTGTATTTTCGTTCTGGCGACAATCCAGGTGATTTTGTTTGGCTGGGCCTTGGGAGCCCAACGGGGGATGGACGAGTTGCGGGAGGGTTCGGACCTGCGGATTCCCAACTGGGTTGCGTTTGTCATTAAATACGTCTCCCCGACCTATCTGTTGATCATCTTTGTGGTTTGGGCTCAACAAACCTTTAAGGAGCGACTGATGGTTCTGGTGGATGACAAAACGGTCCTGGTCACCGTCGGATTCATTCTGGCGGTGGCGGGCCTTTTCCTCATGCTGATTGCCCAGGCCGTTCGGCGCTGGGACCGAACCAATCCGCTCGAGAAAGTCGAACCATGAATGCGGCAGGATGGATCATCATGATCGCTTCAGTCGGCGGAGTGACCGTGTTTCTACTCTGGTGCGTGGCGCGGGTCATCCGTTCCACTCGAACGGGGGACAAGGTTCACGGCCCGCTGGACATCATTCCCCCTGATGTTCGGGACGATCAAGAGGGTTGAAGATGAGGTTGTCGTCTGGCCCAACTTCTGCTCAAACAGATTTTATGGCTGACAAAACGCGCATTCTTCCGGAGAACGTCCCGGGCAAATGGTATGTGGACGACAGCTGCACGCCATGCCATGTCTGCCTCGACGAGGCTCCTGGCCTGCTGAAATACAACGACGACGAAACCTACGTCTATTTCTTCAAGCAGCCTGAAACTCCAGAAGAGGAAGAGCGAGCCCAGGCGGCGATGGACATTTGTCCAACTGCCGCGATCGGCAACGACAACGAATGACGGCGGCCCGGGACGGAGCCGTGATCATCACGTGCGGTCCAGCGCGGGTGCGGTTGGACGAGGTCCGTTGCTTGACGAACTTGGCCACCGGGGAAATCGGAACCGTTCTCGCAGAAGTTCTTGCCGAGCGTGGCTGGCGTGTCGAGTTGTTCCGGGGCGCGGGTTCGACAGCACCTCTCCCTCGGGGACGCGAGATTCAGGTGAAGCCCTTTGAGGCAGCCTCAGATCTAAGCAGCGCGATGGCGGAACGATCCACTGCGTTACCACCCGTGGCCGCCGTGTTGCACGCGGCGGCTCTCAATGACTATGAGTTGGGCCGCGTCAACTTCATCGATTCGCCCGACGGAGCTTCCCGTTCCAAGTGGAGAAGTGATGCCAAGGAGATTGAGCTCAGACTGGTTCGAAGCCCCAAAGTTTTGCCCCGGTTGCGGCACTGGTTCGGTTCTGCCTGGATTGTGGGATGGAAGCTTGAACTGGATGGGGGGCGGACGGAAGCGATCGCCGCTGCCCAACAGCAGATCGTCGAGGCTGCGACGGATGGCTGTGTGGTGAACGGGCGGGCGTTCGGTCCAGGATTTGGCTGGCTGCAACCAGGAGGGCTCCTGGAAGAGGCCGCCGACAAGAACGACTTGGCCAGGCGACTGGCATCGGCTCTGGAGCAAGGGTGCCGGAAAGGTTAAGAAGCCGCGGAGTTGCGCTGCGGCTCAAAATTTGCCGTTAAGGGAGAAAGAGACGGCCTGTTCTGCGTCGCGGAGTCCGCGCTGATCACGGTGCTCAAAGGAGGATTTGAAGTCGAGGGAAGCGGTAAGATCGTTGCTTACCCGATAAGTGGGGCCGGCTTGAAGGATGAACTGTTGGCGGTCCCGCTCAGCCGGGCGCTCAGGGAAATAGCGCGATTCCACGGAGGTTTGGGCCGCAAGGGCAAGGTCTGGCGAGACAGTTCGTTCCCAACGGGTGAAGGCCTCCATTGCTTGAACCGAATCCCCCGGTTTGGACGCTTGGTGATCTTTTAAGCGGGTGCCGACCGACAAGATCGTATCGGCCGAAGCGTTCCAGATCAGGGCTTGGCGTGAAGCCAACGTGGTGGCCAAAGCCGTTCCATCCTTGGTGTTCTCAAGCCCCGGTTCAACGGTGGCGGTCAGCGGGAGGCTGCCAAGTTTTTGCGAAAGCGCGCCGTCCAATCGGTTTCCGGCGCGGGTCCCATCAGAGCTTTCAAGCCCTTCCCGAAGTCGGCCGGTCACTTGAGCCCGGGTCGACGTGTGAGGTTGGAGGGAAAAGGTAACCCCGCGTTCAAGATCGGCTCGGTCAAAGAAACCTTCCCCTCCGGCTTGACCGGTCAGGCGGGTAAAGGCTTGGGCCTCAAAGCGGTCGGATGGGGTCCAACCCAACACCAGCGATTCCTGTTTGCGCATGGGCGGCAGAGCCGCAGCCCCGGGCGAGGCCTCGGGCGCATCCACCAGCAACTCGCTCCCCATGCGAGCAGAAATGGTCTCAGAGACCTTCTGTTGAAGGTTCAAACCTGCCTGGGCGGGCGCGTTTTTCGACGCAGGCGGATTGACCCGGCCAGAGATCTCGGTGCCCTCCCCTTTCAAACGAAAACCGGTCATCTCCCGCGGGACGGATCGCGCTTGGTGGTCAATGGATTCAACCGCCCGAGGCAACGCACGATCCTCGGCGACCCCGACCAAGGGAACCCCGAGAAGGGCGAAGCCCAGAAGCCACGCGGATTTCACGCGGGAAAAATGGCGCAGCTGAAAAATTTTTCAACCCCTGCTGAGGGGGGATGCGGCTTGTTGGGCGATTTCGTCAATGCGGCTAGCCAAGGCAGCGGTCCCATCGCGATAGCCCTGGGCAATGGCTTGGCGGAAACGGGGGAGTTGCTCCTCTTTCAACGCTT